>CAZYFL010000190.1:0-4853 GCA_964646805.1 uncultured Elusimicrobiaceae bacterium
GGCATCTTCATTCTGACTCCTGAATTCTGAATTCTATCTACCTGAGTAGTTACGCGATAAGAATAAATAAGGTTGCGGGACTACTTCAGCTTCATCTCTTCCAGGTACTTCTTATAGCCTGTTTTGTCCAACTTCGCCGTCTTTGCCAGAACTTCCTTCTTCATTGCGGCCCTATAGGACTTAAGTCCGGCCCTAAGCGACGTTTCTTTAACGGCCAGTATTTGTACCGCCAGCAAGCCGGCGTTTTTGGCGGCGTTCACGCCCACCGTGGCCACAGGGACGCCGGCGGGCATCTGCACTATGGACAGGAGGGAATCCAAGCCGTTAAGCGAAGTAGCGTTCATTGGCACTCCGATGACCGGCAGCGTGGTAACGGCCGCAAGAACCCCCGGTAAATGGGCCGCCCCTCCCGCACCGGCTATTATAACGCCAAAGCCCCTTTTCTCTGCGGAGGCGGCGTATGAAAGCGCGGCCTCCGGGGTGCGGTGCGCGGAAAGGATCTTGATCTCAAAAGGAACGGAAAAATGGTCTAAAATACCGGCGGCGATGGACAGTACTCTCAGATCCGAATCGCTGCCCATGACGATGGCTGCTTTGAGCATAGTCACCTCTTTATAAGGAAAGATTACCGCGGAATTATTCTACGATTTTAAAACCCCCGCTACAAGCTGCATGCTGACGGCTGCGAGATAGAGGTAGTGCACCTGCGGGAATTTTATGTATTTGACTGTTTCACCATATATGATAAACTAGTCATATGATTAAAAGATTCTTAAATGAGCGGTGTTTCGGCCCGGAGTTCGGCCGGCAGATGCGTTTTGTCACCGGCCCCAGGCAATGCGGCAAAACAACTATCGCCCGGGAACACCTCAAGCTTACACATTGCATGGATTTATATTTTAACTGGGACAAGCGGGAAGTCCGCTCCTTGTTCCGGCAGGATAATTATTTTTATAGGAAAGCGGCCGGCGCCGTTAAACCGTTTTCCTGGGTCTGCTTTGATGAAATTCATAAAATGCCCAAGTGGAAAAACATCCTGAAAGATTTTTTCGACTCAGACGAAAACAAATACAGATTTATAATAACAGGTAGCGCCCGCATGGACCTTTTGCGCAAAGCCGGCGACAGCCTGGCGGGCAGATATTTCACTTTCCGTCTTTTCCCTTTATCCCTGGCTGAATTAACGGGCGGCGGCGCTGCCCGTTCTTTTCCTGAAAAAGATCCCGCGCAGTTTTTAGAGAAGAAACTGTCTTCTTCCCCCAAATCCGCCGGCATAATGTCGCAGCTACTGGCGCTTGGCGGTTTCCCTGAACCGTTTCTGTCAGGCTCGGCCGCGTTTTCCAATAAGTGGCGCTCCGGCTACCTCGACCTTCTGGTCAGGGAAGATTTGCGCGATTTAACGCATATCGCCGAGCTTGAAAATATTTCCGCGCTTATGGACCTGCTCCCCTCCAGGATTTCTTCCCCCCTCTCCCTGAATTCCCTTAGAGAAGACATGGAAGTCAGCTATAACGCGGTAAAGAGTTATTTAAAAGCCCTGGAACTCGGCTATGTGGTGTTTTCACTTCCGCCGTATTCCAGGCGTGTGGCCCGCTCGGTTAAAAAAGAGCGTAAATTTTATTTTTATGACTGGACGCGGCCGGCAACCGAAGCCGGCCGCTTTGAAAACTATGCGGCTGTTGAACTTAAAATGCTTGTTTCATTATGGGAAGATTTCGGCCTGGGTCGTTTTGAACTTTACTATGTCCGCACCCGTGAAGGCTTTGAAACTGATTTCCTGATAACCCGCGCTAATCTCCCCTATATTCTTTTTGAAGCGAAGCTGTCCGATTCCACATTGCCGCCGCACAATAGAAAACATGCCAGAATGCTCGGGGATGTTCCGCTTGTTCTTTTAACAAAGCAGGAGGGTGTAGTTTCTGTCGAGGAGGGCGGCTATCACATTTCAGCCAGCCGTTTTTTCGCCTGACCCTTCCGCACGAAGCACTTCGGCTGCGCTACCCTGCATGGGTCAGGGGACGTTGCGTCTTTTATGCTACGTCCCCTATGCCCGCTATGCCCCGCACTGTCTGAATTGCAGGGGCCGTTTGGTAGCCCTTGACAATTTTTAATTATATTGGTATACTTATACCAGATTACCACAAAAGACCGCATAGATCGTGCAAAGCGCACTCTCATGATTTCGGCCGCGAAGTTTTTATCCGGCCGGAATCAGAATAAAAGCCGGAAGAACCGCGCGTATGAAAAAATACCTTGACCAGAACATAAAAGACATCATTGCCTGCTACCCCGGAGTCGGCGACGTCCTTAACGAGTACAAGATCGCCTGTACCACCTGCGCGGCGGGTACCTGCCGCCTGAGGGATATAGTAGAAATACATAACCTGCCCGGAGCGGTGGAAGAAAGGCTGATGGAAAAGATAGCCCTCGCTATCTCCCCCGCAGGCGGGCTCAAGCTACCCGGGAGCCGGAGAAACCCTGCGCCTGCGGCAGGGGGAATTAAATATTCCCCGCCCCTGAAAAGACTGGTGGATGAGCATGCGCTGATAAAAAGGCTGCTGGCGCTGATTCCGCGGCTTGTGGCCGGGGTGGACTTCGGAACGGATGAAGGCGCGGAGCTGGCGAGCGGCGCCCTGATGTTTATCCGCACCTACGCCGACAAGTACCACCACGCCAAGGAAGAGGATATTCTCTTCAAACATTTTGACGAGAATCTGGACGTTATAAAGGCCATGCTGCAGGATCATGTGACCGGGCGCGGCCATGTAAAAGATGCCGCCAGTGCCCTGGCCGGAAAGAACGGAGCTGCGGTCGCAGCCCACCTCCTGGCTTATCACGGGCTGCTTACCGAACATATAAAGAAAGAGGACGAGATTCTCTATCCCTGGATAGACAGAAGCCTGTCCATAACCCAGATAGGAGAATTGTTCTCAAAGTTTATAGAAGCAGACGAAAAGATTGGGGCGGAGATAGTAAGCAGGCAGCAAAAGTTCGTGGAAGAAGCGGAAAGAAAATATGGAGATTATAAGGAGAATACAAAATGACTGCAATGGAAGGTTGCCCGGGTTCAAGCATGAAAGACTTCAGAAAAAAGGATTCGGAAGCGCAAGAAAATAAGTCAAGGGTAGAATCGCAGCTTAGACAGTGGCCTATACAACTGCATCTGATAGGCCCTGCCGCGCCGTATTATCAGGGCGCGGATGTTGTCCTGTCGGCGGATTGCGTTGCCTATGCCTCTGGGAATTTTCACAATGATTATCTTAAGGGCAAATCTATCGCGATTGCCTGCCCAAAACTGGACGAGGGCCAGGAGACCTATGTGGAAAAGATAAAAGCGTGGTTTGAGGACGCAAAAATAAATACGCTTACCATACTGACTATGCAGGTTCCCTGTTGCGCCGGCTTAGTCAACATAGCCGTACAGGCGCTTGCCCAGGCGAAAAGAAAGGTACCGGTTAAATCAATAGTGATAAGTCTGGAAGGAGAAGTCCTGTCCGAAGAGTGGGTGAAATAGCAACTGGACAGGTTGTTCAGCCTGCCTGCCGGCAGGCAGGCAGGCAACTTTCCGTCTATGGGAAAAAATGTAGGATGCTGTAGATGGATACCATAATAAGGATCTCGGAGGCTGCGGTTATAGCCCTGCACGCGGTAGATTTCATAGCGAAGTCGGACGGGAACCCCTGCTCTACCAGGCATGTCGCCTCTGAGCTGGGAGTGTCCTACAACCACCTCGTCAAGGTTATGCAGCGGCTCACCCGCGCCGGACTGCTTTTGCCGGGGCGGGGACCGAAGGGCGGCTTCCTTCTCTCAAAAAAGGCGAAAACCGGAAAATTGCGGAACGTTTTTGAAGCCATCGACGGAAAGATGTCCCTTTCAAACTGTCTGATGAAAGTCAAAATCTGCGAGAAGCGGCGCTGTATCCTCGGGAAGCTGATCTCGGAAACCAACAGGAAATTCCGCGAGGCGATGGATACGGGCATAAGCGGATTGCTGAGGGAAAAAGACCGGGTAAAACATGCAGCCTGCCAGAAGTTTCCTTGAAGACGCCTATCTCCGCTACAATAAGCCGGAATTCATACACCCGGACCCGCTGGAATTCATCTGGCGCTACAAAAACCGCGCCGACCGGGAAGCAGTTGGGATCATAGCCGCCTGCCTAGCCTACGGCAATGTAACGCAGATACTTAAAAGCGTGGAAAAAATTTTAGGGCCAATGGGAACCTCCCCCGCCGCCTGGATAAAATCCGCCTCCACGGCCGGGATTAGAAAAACTTTCAGTTCTTTCAAGCACCGCTTTACCACGGGCGCGGAGATGGCCGTATTCCTCCTTAATATAAAACACGCCCTGGAAAAGCACGGCTCGCTTGAGAAGCTGTTTCTGGAAGAGTACGACAAGGGCGAGGCCACTGTAGAGAACGCGGTTTATAAATTTGTGGACAATTTTAACGCCTTGGGCTGCGCTCCTTCCCTGACCCCGTGTCCGGAACATAAAAGCTCTTTCAAGCGTATGAACCTTTACCTGCGCTGGATGGTGAGGAAGGACGCGGTGGACCCGGGCGTGTGGACGGGAGTTTCTCCCTCCAAACTGATAATACCTCTGGACACCCACATGCGGCAGGTTTCCATGGGCATGGGGATAACAAAAAGAAAAGATACATCAATGAAAACCGCAGCGGAGATTACGGCTTACTTCAGGGAGGTAAATCCCAAAGACCCCGTAAAATACGATTTCGCCCTTACCCGCGCGGGCATATGGAAAAACAACATAAAAGCCTCATAACGGTAAATTTTAGCAACTACTCAGCTCCCTCTGTGTCGTTGCGGGCGGCGGCGGGCTTGCCCTGCGCGCCCGG
>CAZYFL010000191.1:0-4844 GCA_964646805.1 uncultured Elusimicrobiaceae bacterium
CAGTATCAACTGGTGCGCGGCTAAGAAGGCATGTCAGAACGCGGGGAAACACCTGCTCACCAATTCCGAATGGTTTAACGCGGCAAACTATAAAGGGAGCAAGTGGAACATCACGGCCGAGGAGACCGCAGAAGCGATGGTATGTAATACATCCGGTGGCGTCGCCACTCTCACAGGAGCGCGAACTGCCTGTGTCACCTAGGAAGGGGTTTACGATATGATTGGCAATGTCTGGGAGTGGGTAGACTTTGTGATGACCGCTGACCCCACAAATGGAGTAGGCAGTGGTTATATTACGGGCTATGATTTTGCTACAGGCATACCGACATCTGTTGGCGCTTCGTCAAATGCCTATGGCAACGATCGCTACTTGTTCTATAGCGGCGCAAGTGCCCCTGGTGTGGTGTACCGCGGTGGCAGTAGCTGGGACCCTGTCGCGACCGCCGGTGTCTTCGCCTTCAATGCGGACCCCGCCCCGTCCTTCATGAACGACAGCATCGGATTCCGTTGCGGCAGGCGCAGATAATCTGTGATTTTCCCCGCAATCGCGGCGCGGTTGCAGTTTGGTTGCCCGCCTAACCTGAAAGTTGTCTGCCTATCTGCAGGCAGGCAGTTGGCTCGTCTCACCGGCGAAAGCCGGTGTCCAGATTCCGACGAGACTTGGATTCCGGCCTCCGCCGGAAAGACGGAACAAAAATATCCCACGACCCCGACGATTCTGATATTAGAACTGAAGTTTTCAGGCTAAGGCGGGCGGAAGTAAAAATTATGAGGAAACTTTGTATTCTGCTCGCGGGAGTAATTGTTTTTTATGGTTGCGCGCGGCAGCTTACCCCGTCCGAGAGAGAAGAAGCCCGCAGAGCGGAACTTGAACTGAATTCCGTGCTGGATATGGTCTCTTCCCGGCAGATTCCCCCGGTGGAATTTGAACAGGGTTCTGCCCGCCTGCTGGAATCTTCAAGGCCGCTGCTGGACCGCGTGGCCGCCGTGCTGCTTAATCACAACAGGCTCAAACTGATAGTTTCCGGGCACACTGACGACATGGGTTCGGACGGGTATAATGAGGAACTTTCCCGGAAGCGGGCGAGCGCGGTAAAAATGTACCTGGCCACGCAGGGCGTACACCCGGATTCCGTGCGCGTGTACGGCTACGGAGAGAAAATTCCCGTTGTGAAGGAGACCACAGGGCAGGCCCGCGCCCTCAACCGCAGGGTTGAATTCCGCATAACCACGCGCGACTGGGGCGCGGTGTATTAGTCTCCGTATTCCTGGTCAAATTTTTTGTACTTGTAGGCGAACTTACCCGGTTTACCGGCCGCCATAACGGCGTCGGTCCACTGAAATTCCTTGTTGCCTACGCGTACCATGTCGCCCTGGCCGCAGCCGGCCTTTTTGAGGGCCTTGTCCATCCCGATGGTCTTGAAGATCCTGTGGAGCCTGTCCCAGGAGTCCGGCTGGTTGAAGTTTGTCATGGCTATAAGTTTTTCAACCCGTGCGCCTTTTACCGAAAAAACGCCTTCCGTATCCACTGCTACCGTAAAGCCTCCTTTCGGCTGCGCGGCGGCCGGGACGGACTGCGCGGCGGCCTGGTAAAGGTCTTCCTCCTTTATGGAGGGCAATAATTTTAGTATGTTGTCCAGCAGGCGGCTTACACCCTTGCCGGTGGCGGCGGAAATAAGGAAGATTTCCCGCTTTTTAAGTTTCTTCGCTAGGGTTTCCCGCACACTGGCGGCTTCCGGCAAATCTGACTTGTTCACGGCCAGTATGATGGTTTTTTTTGCCAGTAGCGGGTGGTAGTCTTTCAGTTCCTTCTCTATCACGCGCACGGCCTTTTCCGGCTTCATGCCGCCGAAGCCCAGGGGGTCAACCAGATGCACCAGCAGCTTTGTGCGCAGTATGTGTTTGAGGAAGAGAACGCCCAGACCTTTCCCGTCGTGGGCACCTTCAATTAGGCCCGGGATATCCGCCGCCGCGAAGCTTTTGCCTTTATGGGAGACTATCCCGATATTCGGGTTCAGGGTGGTAAACGGGTAATCCGCTATTTTCGGCCTTGCCGCCGAGATGGCCGAAAGGAGCGTGGATTTACCGGCATTGGGCAGGCCCACAAAGCCCACGTCCGCCAGTATGCTGAGCTCCAGGCGCGCTTCGTATTCCTCTCCCGGCTCGCCCAGCTCCGAGATCTTGGGGGCGGTGTTGAACTTGGTCTTGAAAGCCGTGTTGCCGCGCCCGCCGCGCCCGCCCCTGGCGGCTAGGAAGCGCTCGCCGTGTTTCTTAATGTCCGCCAGCACGGTCCCGGCTCTTTTTACCACCGTGCCGCACGGGACGTAAAGAGTCAGGTCTTCGGCGTAGGCTCCGTCCTTGCGGTTGCCCTTGCCGGGTGAAGCGTCGGAGGCGGTTATATGGGGGTGGCAGGCTATTTCCGCCAGCGTGGTGATATTGGCGGAGGCCTCAAACCAGATGCTTCCGCCCTTGCCGCCGTGCCCGCCGTCGGGGCCGCCGTAGGGGATGTATTTTTCCCTGCGGAAAGAGGAGCAACCGTCGCCGCCCTTGCCCGCTTTAAGATACACGCGGGCGGTGTCAATAAAGCCGGAGGCGATACGGTGGTCTTGTATTTTGGTCATAACAACAACCCCCCCTGAACGATTGGGAGGCTTTAGATGGTTAGATATGAAGTTCTGAAGTTTTCTTTCAGCGCTTCAATGCTTCAGCGCTGACTGGCGGGTAAACGCTGATCTGTTTTTTGCCGCGTTTCGCCCATTCAAACTTTACGACGCCCGCGACTATAGTGAAAAGAGTATCGTCTGAAGCCCGCCTGACATTTTCCCCAGGCAGGAACTTGGTGCCGCGCTGGCGAACTAGGATTTCTCCCGCGCTCACGGTCTGGCAACCGTAGCGCTTTACGCCAAGGCGCTGGCCTTTACTGTCACGCCCATTAGTGCTTGAACCTTGTGATTTGGTACCGGCCATATTGAACCTCGATCACCGCTACCTGTCCCTTCTCCCGTCCCCACCCTATGCCAACTGAATATCTTTTACTTCTATCTCAGTCAGTTCCTGGCGGTGCCCCGAACCTTTTTCGTAGGCTTTTTTGCTTTTCTTGCGAAAAACTATTATTTTCCGGCCTCGGAGATGCCGAACTATCCGGGCGGTTATTTTAGCGGCCGGAGACTTTGCAACCGAGGCGTTTTTTTCATCCAGCGAGGCCGACCACAGGGCTTTGAAGGTTACTTCCGCGCCTTTCGGTTCCGTAAGTTTTTCAACCTGCAGGATTTCGCCGGGGACTACCCAGTACTGCTTACCGCCTGTTTCTATAATTGCATACATGATATGTAATGATACCAAAAAAGCATGAAAACAGGCAAACAATATAAATTGGGGAACTCTAATTTTACAACTCTATTATGGCATGATTTCCCCGGGGTCCTAATGCCCACATGGAGTTGGGCACTTGGCCACTTACGCGCGGAGGGTTTTTATTCCATAATATAAGCATGCAAGCTGTGTTTAAGTCGGAGGCTTCAATGTCAAAGGTATGCGGTTTTCTCCTGGCGGTCCCGGTTGTCTTTTTTTTAGGCGCCGCGAGCGTGGAAGGCCGGGCGTTGCCGGCGCTCAATGCTCCGGCAAAGACTTCCCTAGAGGTCATTCCGACAGAACTTAAAGATTCAGCTACGGCTCAAATTAAAGTTATTATCCCGGGGTATACGGATTTTGACGCCTTCACCTCGGTGAACGATCCCCTTTACCGCGAGGGTTCAAAAGAGCTGCTTAAGCAGATCATAAACAATGACGCGAAAAAAAAGAAAGCGCCCGGAGAAACCCTGCGCGACGCCCCCATTTCAAAAGAAGCGCGGCCCGGCGCGCGCAGGCCGGCGAAGACCCGATTTTCAATTGAAAAGACCAGGGTCGGCAAACCACTCCATACTGACCCTGTAAAAGTCAAGAATACTTTTTAGCGGAGGGACGTCCCTGGAAAACCCGCTTCTTCCGCCTGCCCGCCGGCAGGCGGGTTTTTTGCTTTCAGGGGAGTATAAATAATAGAATAACTTTGGAGGCGGCTAATGATAAATGAGATAACAGAACCTTTTTTTCAGCCTGTGCTTGAAGTCTGGGCTAAGCTCTCTGCCTATGTTCCCAAGCTGGTGGCCGCTTTCACCTTTGTCCTTTTCGGGCTTTTCATCGCCCGCGTCGCCAGCTCTCTGCTTGAACAGTTCCTCCGGAAGATAAAGCTTGATTCTTATACCAGCAGGGTCGGCATCAATGAGATCCTTATCCGTTTCGGTCTGGGCAAATCCCTCACGCAGGTCGTTTCCTTCGTTGTTTACTGGTCTCTGCTGCTGGTCTTCCTTGTGACGGCGGCCAACATACTCAATCTGACGGTGATTTCCGATATCCTGCACCGTTTTGTGATCATTTTCCTGCCTAAAATGGCAGCCGCGATCTTCATAGGGTTCGGCGGCCTGCTGTTTGCGCGCTTCATGGCTGATATTGTGTTTAATTCCGCCGTTTCCAATAACCTGCGCGGCGGCCGCTCGCTGTCAAAGATCGTTCATTTCGTAATAGTGGTCTTTACGCTGATAGCGGCTATAGAGCAGCTCGGTATAAAAATGAAGATGATCATCGGCGGCATAAATATCATGCTGGCCTCGCTGGGCCTGGCCTTCGCCATAGCGGTGGGTCTGGGCGCCAAGGATATGGCGCACGATCTGCTGAAAAATCTTTTCACCGAAAATAAGGAAGAAAAATAAAGAGCGGAGGGTAGACAGTGTAGTGTCCGCCAAAGAAAAGTCCCAAAATTCGTAACTACTCAGGTAGACAGAATTCAGGAGTCAGAATTCAGAATAGCC
>CAZYFL010000192.1:0-4833 GCA_964646805.1 uncultured Elusimicrobiaceae bacterium
AAAAGGCTGACTGCGGCCCGGCGGTGGGCTCCGGCCAGGCCGGTCTTCATCCCTGCAGTCCCTTCCGTAAAATATCCCGCCCTTTCAAAATTTGTTACTATTACATAATGGACGGAATTCCCGTCGTGGGTTTGTTTTTTAAAGGGCGTGTCATGGCCGCGGCTAAAACAACAAAAATACTTATCCTGGGCGGAGGCGGAACGTTAGGGCACAAATTTTGGCAGGTTTTACCGGAGAAATTTCCTGACACTTTTGTTTCCATACGTAAGGGCAGGGAGTTTTACGCTAGGTGCGGCCTTTTTACCGGCCCTAATGTTATAGATCGCCTTGATCTAAAGGATTTTGCCCGCATAAATGCCGTCTTGGATGAAATCAGGCCCACCGTGGTCGTCAATTGCGCCGGGGTTACGCTGCGCAGCAAAGAGGCTGTAGATAAGAACTCCGCTATTTCAATAAACGCCCTGCTGCCCCACAGGCTGGCGGCATGGTGCTCAGGCAACGGGGCGCGGCTTATACATTTCAGCACGGTTTGTGTTTTCGACGGCAAAACAGGAGGCTATACCGAAGACAGCCTGCCGGACGCCCGCGACCTTTACGGTGTGACCAAAGCTTTGGGCGACGTTTCCGCTCCTTTCGCCCTTACGCTCAGATCCTCTTTTATAGGCAGGGAAATATCCGGCGGCGCCGAACTGCTGGAATGGTTCCTGGCGCAGAAGGGGAAGAAGATAAAGGGCTTTACCAGGGCTATGTTCACCGGCCTGACCACTAACAAGCTGGCCGAACTGGTGGCGGACATTATTGAGAACCACCCTGCCCTGAACGGCCTTTACCATGTTGCAAGCGAGACGGTATCTAAATACGATCTGCTCAAGCTGATGAAAGAGGCCTATAAACTGGACGTGGAAATAGAACCGGAAGACGAATTTGAATGCCGGCGCGATCTTAACGGGGCTAAATTTGTCAAAGCCACCGGCTTTGCCTGCCCGCCCTGGAAAGAACTGCTGCGGGAGATGGCGGCGGACCCCGCGCCTTACAACCTATGGCGGCGGTTATAAAAGGACTTCGTTATATGGACAATCTGAAAAATAAAACTATACTGATAACCGGCGGCACCGGTTCTTTCGGACATGAACTCCTGAAAACCATAACCGGCAGGGATTTTAAAGAGGTCAGGATATTCAGCCGTGATGAGCTTAAGCAGGAGATGATGCGCCTTCAGCTTAACAATCCCAGGGTGAAATTTTACATCGGGGATGTCCGCGACCGGGCCGGGGTGGACAAAGCAATGGAGGGAGTCAACCTTGTTTTCCACGCTGCGGCCCTGAAGCAGGTGCCTTCCTGTGAATTTTTCCCCATGCAGGCGGTGATGACCAATATCCTCGGCAGCAGTAATGTTGTTGAATCAGCGATCCGGCATAAAGTGGAAAGCGTGGTCTGCCTCGGTACGGATAAGGCTGTTTACCCTGTAAACGCCATGGGCATGACCAAGGCCCTTATGGAAAAAATCAGCCAGGCTGCGTGCCGTGGATTGACCGAAAAGGGTACCAGGATCTCCTGCGTGAGGTATGGCAACGTGATGTGTTCGCGCGGGTCCGTTATTCCCCTGTTCATAAAGCAAATCAAAGAGAAAAAACCTATAACTGTTACTGAAGCAGGGATGACCAGATTCCTGTTGCCGCTGAATGAGGCCATAAAACTTGTGCTGTTCGCTTTTTCGCACGCGAAGCAGGGTAATATCTTCATTAAGAAGTCTCCGGCCTGCACCGTGGGCGATCTCGCCAGAGCGCTGAAAGAACTGTTCAAGTCCGACGTCCCTGTTAAAAGCATAGGCATACGCCACGGCGAGAAGATCTATGAAACCCTCGCCAGCACGGAGGAACTGCGCCGGGCGCAGGACATGGGGGATTATTTCAGGGTAAGCATGGACGGCAGGGACCTGAATTATAATAAGTATTTCACCGAGGGAGATAAAAAGGAAGTGCAGTTTTCCGACTACACCTCGCATAACACTGAGCGCCTGAACGTAAAAGAAGTTAAGAAAATGCTTTTAAAACTGCCGGAAGTAGTCTCGGAATTGAAATAGACCTGGAGATTATATGTCTTTGAAGGTAATGACCATTGTCGGCACCAGGCCGGAAATAATAAAACTCAGCCGCGTAATGGCGGAACTGGAGGAGCACGTTAAGCATGTTATCGTGCACACCGGCCAGAATTACGACTACGAACTGAACGAGATTTTCTTTAAGGAACTGGGCATACGAAAACCGGACTATTTCCTGGACTCTGTGGGAAAAACCCTGGCCGCCACTATCGGCAATATCATAGCCAAGTCCGACGAGGCGATGGAAAAAGAGAAGCCGGACTGCATACTTCTCTACGGCGACACCAACAGCTGTCTTTCAGTGATGCCGGCCAAGCGCCGCAAGATACCGGTGTTCCACGTGGAGGCAGGGAACCGTTCTTTTGACCAGCGTGTGCCCGAGGAACTCAACCGCAAGGTTGTGGACCATTTAAGCGACATAAACATGACGCTGACAGAGCACGCCCGGCGCTACCTGATTGCCGAGGGGATAAGGCCGGAGACCGTTATCAAGATCGGCTCGCCTATGAAAGAGGTTTTGGCGCACTACATGCCCAATATCCTCAAGTCCGACGTGCTTAAGCGCCTTAAACTTAAAAAGAATGCCTATTTTGTAGTGAGCGCCCACCGCGAGGAAAATATAGACAGCCCGGAGAACTTCAAGAACCTGCTGGGATCGTTGAATGCCCTGACGAAAGAATATTCAATACCGGCGGTAGTTTCCACACACCCGCGTACGCGCAAGAAACTTGAGGAATTGGACCTGAAAGAACTGGATAGGCGCATAAGCTTCCTGAAGCCGCTGGGGTTTTACGACTATGTTAAACTGCAACTCAGCGCCTTTTGCGTGATTTCGGACAGCGGTACCATAACCGAGGAGTCCACTATCCTCAATATTCCGGCAGTCACAATACGTCAGGCACATGAGCGGCCCGAGGGCATGGATGAGGGGACGCTTATAATGTGCGGCCTTAAGACCGAGCGCGTACTGGAATCCGTGGCCGTGGTGGTCAAGCAGCATTCCGCTACTAAACGCCGGTTCCGCCTGGTGCCGGACTATGACGCCGACAATGTTTCCAAAAAGGTGCTGCGCATATTGCTCAGCTATACCGACTACATCAACCGCACCGTCTGGCGCCGCTCCGCCTGACTATGCCGGAAAAAACAAGGGTTTTACTAATAACCGAACGGTTTTACCCGGAAGAATTTATAATTAACGACCTAGCCGTAGAATGGGCGGCCCGCGGCCTGGAGCTGGAAGTCCTGACGCAGGTACCCAGCTATCCTTTCGGGAAAGTCTTTCCCGGCTACTCAAATAAAATTTTCTCCCGCGAAGCCTGGAAGGGGATTTCAATAGCCAGGTTTTTTACGGTAACCGGCTACAGGGATTCCCTTTTCTTTAAACTTCTGAACTACTTCAGTTTTTCCGCGGCGGGGGCCATGGCGGCTTTGCTGCTGGGCCGCAAATACGACCGTATATTCATCTACCAGACCGGGCCGCTTACCCAAGCAATCCCCGCCGTGTTGTTGCGCAAGTTGTACGGTATTCCCGTGACCATCTGGGTGCAGGACGTGTGGCCGGACATGGTTTACGCCTATGGTTTTAAGAAAACTAGGCTGCTGGGTTTTTTCCTGGACGCGCTGGTAGGCTTCATATACCGCAATTGCGACAAGATAGCCGTTTCCTGCGCAGGGTTCGTCAAAAGCATAGAGCCTTACGCTCCGGGCAAGCCCATTTCGCATTTTCCCAACTGGCCTGCCGTCACCCCGGGGCAGGCGGGGGGCGGGGAGATTAAACTTTCCGACAAGTTCAATTTCACTTTCGCCGGCAACGTCGGCAAATTCCAGAATCTGGAGAATGTCATACGCGGTTTCGGGCTGGTTTCGGCTGAAAACGGGAATATACAGCTTAATATAGTGGGCGATGGTTCGGATCTGGAGAGGTTGAAGGAGATAACCGCCCGGGAAGGCATAAAGGGCGTTTTGTTCTGGGGACGCAGGAAGCAGGAAGAGATGCCCGCATATTTCAACGCCAGCGACGTTATGATAGTTTCGCTCTGTGACCAGCCGGTACTGGCGCTTACCGTGCCGGCTAAGTTCCAGGCCTATCTGGCCTTCAGCAAGCCTGTATTCTGCGTGATGAACGGTGAGGTGAAGCGCGTGGTGGGGGAATATACCACAGGGATTTGCGCGCGGCCTGACAGCACTGAGTCCATAAGGGACGGTTTCCGGCGGTTTTACGAGCTCAGGGGCAAGGGGCTGCAGGATTTTTCAGCTAATTCCAGGATCCTTCTGGACACGGTTTATAACAGGACTAAAATTATAGATGGGATAACCGACCTGCTTCAGGTTTAACGGGCGCCTTCCCTTTTCAGCATGGGAGGGCCGATGTAAAAATGCCCATGATGTGATATAATTTACATTATAGGGCATATGACGGAACAGGATTTGGAGCATATACTGGCCCATACACGGGATCTATGGGCCGAGTTGCGAGGGCAAAGAATCTTCATTACCGGCGGCACCGGTTTTCTCGGCCGCTGGCTGGTTGAATCAGTCGCTTATGCCAACCGCAAGCTGGATTTGAAGGCCGGCGTCACCGTGTTAAGCCGGAACCCCGAAGCCTTCATCCGCCAGGCGCCTGAGTTATGCGGGAATCAGGGTATCGCTTTTTGCAAGGGAGACGTTCGGAGCTTCGCTTTCCCGGAGAAAGACCATCCCTTTATTATTCATGGGGCCGCAGCCGTGAGCGA
>CAZYFL010000193.1:0-4833 GCA_964646805.1 uncultured Elusimicrobiaceae bacterium
GCCCTCGGGGCATGGGGCATTCCACAGGCCATCCAGGAGGGGGAGACGGACTCGCTTGCTCCGCAAGCAGCGATGGACGCAAGCGGCAACGCCATGGTCGTGTGGTACCAGGATAACGGCGCCTATACCTATACCATTATGGCAAACCATTACCGTGCCCGCTTAGGTAACTGGAGCGGTCCGCAGGTTATCCAGGCCGGAGTGGATGATGCCGCATATCCGCAGGTGGCTCTGGATGCAAGCGGCAACGCCGTTGCCGTCTGGATTCAGTATAACGGCGCCGGCCAGTACACCGTCCGGACGAACCGGTACCGTGCGGACACCGACGCGTGGGAGGAAGCCCAGGTCATCCAAATGGTGGCGGCGGAGGCCCGTGACCCCCAGGTGGGCATGGACGGCGCCGGCAACGCCGTTGCCGTCTGGATTCAGGACGGCGGGACGGGCATCTACACCGTTTGGGCATCCCGTTATTCCGCGGGCGTATGGACAGCCCCGCGGGTGATCCAGTCAGGGGACACCGACGCCACCGGGCCGCAGGTGGCGGTGGATTCCGCAGGAAACGCCGTCTCTGTATGGTATCAGCAGGAGAGCGACACCGGCGATTACACCATTCGGGCAAACCGCTATGCGGCCAGCGCCGCAGCCTGGGGTACACCTCAGGTTATCCAGAGGGGAACCGATGATGCCGGCTTCCCGCAGGTGCACTGCACTGCAAATGGGGAGGCCGTCGCCGTCTGGTCTCAACTCGACGACTCCGGTGTCAGCCAAATCTGGGCAAACCGATATTCGGCCGGGGCGAGTGCATGGAACGGAGCCGAGCTTGTCCACTCCGAGACGACGGATGCGCTGCACCCCCAGGTGTCATTGGACGGGACCGGCAGGGCGGTGGCGGTATGGCTTCAGGATGACGGCTCCGGGATATTCACCGCCATGGCCGCCGGCTCGCGATAGCGGACGGAGTTTGAGACGCTTTGGGCCGTCTTTCGCGGCGGATGCGGTTCAGTTCTTCAGCAGGCAGGGCCTTGCCCGAGCAAGAAGAATGATATCAACATTTAACCGACATTCCGTTATTGTGCCGAGTGCTTAAGGCCCCTTCTCATTTTCCGATAACACCTTCGGACCAGGATAAAAGTCAGACGCTGCCCACAGAGATTCAAGGAGGAAACATGAAAGCTTTACGTCTCAAATCATCTCTACTGCTGGTTCATTTGGTAATATTCCTTTTTGCTGTTTCGTACCTGACCCTAACGTCTTGCAGCGGGAGCAGCTCCGCCCAGACGGACCCGCAGGTCGACTACAACGCGGCGGTCCAGGATGCGAAGACAATGACGGCTGCAAAGATCTCGAAAAATCTGACTGCCATTGTCCCCGAAAATGCGAACCTCATTTGGGAGAGTGATGTGCCGGGTACGCGAGTGCTTGTCGCTACCTGGATTGGTAATCAAGCGGCCTGCCAGAACTATACCAACCCGAATTCACCAGGCTGCAAAGTGGGTCAGGAGTGTCCAAACTACGGGTTTAATTCTTGGGTTACTGTGGTTCCGGAGCTGAAGAATCTCCTGGGCAACGCCCCAACCCTTCTCAGGGTTGCCCAGTCCCTCGGCTTGCCTCCCCCCTCCGCGACGCAGACACTGGAAAACACATGCATGGTCGAACTGTATGCCTCCCCGGCCAACCTTTTCCGGCCCTCGGCGGACCCGGAAGTGACCGATCATGAGGCTGAGATCGTCTTTCCCGCGGATGGATACCGAAAATTTGACGACACGCTCCTCGTCTATTCGGAGATGCCCTGTGACGCAAGCTACTGTGAAAGTTGCACTGCCTCCGGGAAGTGCGGGATGCCCTCATACCGGAACTGGTATAGCAACCGCAGGACCTACGTCTATTCGCAGACGTCTGTGAACAGCCCTTACCCCTGGACGGCACTCGGCTACACTTACGACTGGGGGAATCCCACTCCTCCACACTACGGAGTGAGTGAATTTGTGATCAACAGCGGAACAGCAGGGATAGGGGTCTTTATCAAGTCGTGCACGTGGACCGGGGCCTATTTCAACAACTGAAAAAGAGCGGCTGATTTCTAGTGATAGACGATTTGGCAGGAATGAAAATCAGGAAGCAGTCTTTTTAGCATGCTCCTTCCTGTAATCATTAAACTGACATTCCTCATTTAGGCTGAAGATTTCGAATGTAAATCACCATATAATAACGGCACCTTGTGGCTCAAGGCGCACAGCTAGTCGGGATGGGAGAGGATGGATCTGGAACCGCTCCTTGTGCGGTAAAGGGATCATCTCTGGGAGAAAACACCAGGGACGTGCCCTGACAATAATTAATCATGGTTAAAGCTTATGGAGATCATGTTATGAAAACTTCTATCAGGAATCTAGTTTTGGTCTTCATCCCTTTGTTTTTAGTGATACTGGTTCTTCAATCCTGCTCAGGAGGCTCTGACTCTTTTACTCCAGCAGATACTTCATTCGAGATAAAGGTAACATTCTCTCCCACAGAGGTTAAATCTACTAATGGGAAAGTGAATCTGCTTTATGGTGTTGAAACATCAAACTTTGAAAAAGAGGGATATGAACTCAAAGATTTTCAGGTGTTAAATGCTGCAAATGGAACCATACTCTGTAGCATAAGTGACACCGGAAAATATATGCTGATCCATAAAGCATTTGGAGGAAATATACCGCCTGAGGATTATTATACTCCACAAGATATACATTCCACTTATCGTTTTACTATTGGGTTAGAATTAGACCCAGCTCAAGTTCCTCAAAAAATAAATCACAAACTGATTCTTGTTAAGGATGCTAAAGAAAAAATAATTGAAGGGACAGAAACAACAGTTTTGAAAGGACCAATACCTGTTATTTCTTCTCCGCTAAAAGGTGAGAGATTTGTTTCCGGAGCTACAACTTCATTAGCAAATAATCATCACCCAGCTTTCCAGCTTACATATAAAGGAAAAACTACTGTAATTGAAAGGTTCTGTGTTGATTGGGTAAAGGTAGATGAAACCGGTAATTATTTTCATGACGATATGAAAGTAAATGAAAACTGGTATGTTTATGGACAGGACGTTTATGCTGTAGCAGACGGATCTGTAATATCTGCTCAAGATGGTATGCCGGATCAAATCCCTTTAGAAAATTCTGATACCAATGTATATGATGCTACCGGCAATAATGTTGTAATTCTTATCTCTGGCGGGTATGGGTATGCTGTTTATTGTCATTTAAAACCCAACAGTATCGCTGTTAAAACAGGCCAAAAGGTTACTAAGGGACAGTTGATTGGTAAAGTTGGCAACTCCGGAGACTCAACTGCCCCGCATCTTCACTTTGGTTTACATACAGAATTTCCATATTACATATCAGAAAGCATTCCTTATTACATCGACTCACTGGAAAAAATAGGATCGCTTGAAAAACTTGGTGGCCCATACATTAAGCTTGCAAACCCTGAACTGCATACAAATGAGCTTATGGAAAATTATGGTGTGTATAAAAATCCCGAAGAGGTGGCGTCCTGGCGATCCCATCGCTTAAGCTAGCTATCACGACATTGTGTTGCGTTGATTTCAGAACAGCATCAACAGGAGTGGATTGATGAACAAGTTTCGTTATGCCGGTTTCGTTACCTCTTTTCTATACATAACACTGCTCATTTCTGCTTGTTCAGGTGGGGGTGGAACTGTCGCGTCTGTGGATCCCCGGATTGGGTTCACTTACCCCGATCAGACCGACTACAGCGCACTCGCCTGGCCAGATGCCTTCAAGGCTGCCCACTTCAAGTTCTCGCGGGAGTATGCCTTCAGTGAGTGGAAAGGTATTGACTGGCCCGGTCTCTATAGCCGTTTCCTGCCGTGCGTCAACCAAGCCCAGGCAGTTGGAGACGAAAAAGCCTATTACCTTGCACTGCACGAGTATGTCTGCTCGATCCCCGATGGACATATCAGTCTGGCCGCAGGGAACACCGCAGTGCTCACAGCCCTCGGAAAGGAACTGGTGGGCGGTGGGTTCGGGATGGCGGTTGCCGAACTGGATGATTGGCGGGTGATCGCGGCTGCAACCGTCCAGAATGGACCGGCCAATCTGGCGGGGATTGCGGCGGGCGCCGAGATCGTCACCTGGGGAGGACAACCGGTCAAAACGGCCATAGGACGGATCGATGTTGGCGCCGTTCCTTTCAAGGCCTTGGCGGGTGAACTCGGTAACGAAACCCCCCAGGCAACGCTGGAACACTACCGGCTGGAGCAGGCCAGGCTCCTGACACGGAGTCCCGTCGGCCTAGCCGTCGAGGTCGTATTCAAGAACCCCGGTTCCGCCATCTCTCAGACCGTGACTCTCACGGCAGTCGATGACGCCGGACAGACCTTTTCTCTCTTTAACTTTGCAAAGCGGCCAAGTATGTCGGAAACAGTCGACTACCGGATCCTGCCGGAGGGGTACGGTTACGTCCTTGTCAGGATGGAGTACGATGCATCGAATCCCGGTTACCCCACCCGAATCTTCCAACAATTCCGTGAGGCAATCACTTCCTTTATCGCGGCCGGCGTACCCGGGGTCATCGTCGATCTGCGCGGCAATTACGGCGGCTCGGATGAGCTTGCCGCCGATCTGTGCGGCTTTTTTTACTCCTCTCCCTCCTTCTACGAGTATCAGGAATATTACGACAAGCGGACCGGCAGGTTCCTGCGGATCACCGTCGACGACCGCTCTGCCATCGTCGACAATCTCTTAATTAAACCGCAGAATCCCTATTTCGGCGGGCCAGTAGTGGCCTTGGTCAATCCTAACACTAAAAGCTCCGGAGAAGGCATTGTTA
>CAZYFL010000194.1:0-4823 GCA_964646805.1 uncultured Elusimicrobiaceae bacterium
GGGAAACCGACGCAAGGGTTTCCTCGGCCCGGGTGCGCAGGGCAAGCCCGCCGCCGCTCGCAACGACACAGAGGGAGCTGAGCAGTTACGTCGGGATGGCGGAATCGGCAGACGCGCATGGCTTAGGACCATGTGGGGTAATTCCCGTCGGGGTTCAAGTCCCCGTCCCGACAATCAACGGCAGGTAAGGGCTCGTTAAGAAATAAATGGTAACTACTCAGGTAGACAGTAGTCAGAATTCAGTAGTCAGGAGTAAGAAGTTGCAGATTATTCTGAATTCTGGCTTCTGGATTCTGGCTACCTGAGCAGTTACAATAAATGAGCGAATTTTGGGCGCTGAAGCCGCTTTGCCTGTGCCTGTTTTATCAGGAGGAAATATGAATATTTCGCTTGGTTTCGGAGATAAAATTAAAAAAATAAAGCAGGAAGGCTGCGTACACGTGTTCGGGGTAAACCTGGATTCCAGGGCGCTGACTGAGGCTTCAGAAGCGGCTCTGCTGCGCCTGCAGAGCGTGGTGAGCCTGCCCGGCTTCCGCGCGGGCAGGGTACCGCTGTCCATAATAAAGGAACAGTTCCCGTCCATGGTTAAAGACGAGGTTCTGGATATAGCCGCCAAGTCCTCGCTGCCGGAAATATTTAAGGGATCCCTGCTCAATCCGGTGGTTGCCCCGCTGCTGAAGAATGTCAGCTATGAGCCCGCTAAAGCGCTTTATTTTGAAATACAGTTGGAATGTCCCCCCTCGATTGAGCCGAAAGGCTATGAGAAAATCGCCGCCACCCGCAGGGTGCGCAAGATCACCGATGCCGAGGTGGACAAACACATAAACCAGGCGCGCGAATATAACGCCTGGCTTGAGCCCGGCGCCGAAGGAGAGACCGCATCGAGAAACCATTTCGTGATAGTGGACTACGACGCCTTTGAGAACGGGGCGTCCGTGGCCGACGGTAGCGTGAAAGGCGAGATCGTGGACCTTTCCAGCCCCCAGACCATAGCCGGGCTGGCCGATGCCGTAATAGGCGCCAAAGAAGGCGAAAGCCGCGAGTTTGATGCCCCCTTCGGAGACAGGAAGATGCATTTCAAGGTTACTGTAACAGGGATAAAGCAGAAAGTCGTGCCCGAACTGGACGGGAACTTCCTGAAGGAAGCCGGCGTGAAAACCCCTGAGGAGCTGAAAGCGAACGTGAGGAAGCTCCTGGAGCAGGGCGCAGCCGAGACAACCGAGAAGGACATGCTGGGCCAACTTGAGGAAGCGCTTATAAGAAACAACCCGCTGGCGTTGCCGCCCACGCTGGTGAAGGAAGAGACGCGGGAACTGCTGGAGCTCTTCAGGAGACGCCTGCCTGCCGGCAGGCATGGAGATCAGGCAGGGGCCGCCTCCGGCGGGCAGCGCCTCCCTGACGAATCCATGCTTGAGCGGCTTAAGCCGGTCGCGGAGCGGAATCTCTCCCTTACCTATATATTGCGCCACATCGCCAGGAAAGAGAAAATTGAGGCTACTGATGCCGAGCTGGACGCCGAGCTGGAAAAGACGCTGGCCCGCCTTAACACCGATGAGGAAAAGACCAGGGGCAGGGAGCTTTTTGAGAAACGTAAGGAATATATCAGGGCCTCCATGGTGGAAAACAAGACCATGTCCCTGGTGAAGGAAAAAGCCGTGATTAAAGAAGAGCAGGAGGAACAATGATAATACCTACAATTATTGAAAAATGGAACCAGGGAGCCATGGTGGGCTATGATATCTATTCGCGCCTGCTGAAGGACCGCATCATCTTCATAGGCGACCCTGAAGGCGCCGTTTCCACCGCTTCCGCCAATACTGTCATAGCCCAGCTTCTTTACCTTGACGCCGAGGATGCCGAAAAGGATATTAACCTCTACATCAATTCCCCTGGCGGTATGGTTTCCGCCGGCCTGGCCGTTTACGACACCATGCAGTTCATCAAGGCCCCCATCTCCACCATCTGCATGGGCATGGCCATGAGCTTCGGCGCCGTCCTCCTGGCAGCCGGATCCAAGGGCAAACGCTATGCGCTGCCGAATTCCCGCATCATGATACACCAGCCGTTGATGTGGGGCGGCGGTATATCCGGCCAGGCCACCGACATAGAGATAGAGAGCCGCGAGATGCAGGAGAACAAGACCCGGCTTATTGACATTATGGCCAAACACACCGGGCAGAAGGCCGAACAGATCCGCGCGGATATGGAAAGGAACTTCTACCTCTCCGCGGCCCAGGCGAAGGACTACGGCATTATTGATTCCGTGCTTGAGCACCGCAAGCAGTAGAGGGGACAGCAGCCAGGTACCAGGTCACCAGACTGACGGTCAATTGGAGACTGGTAACTTATGACTCCGAGGTATATCATGCAAGAAAAAGAAAATTTATCTGCCGAAATTACTTATCCGGCATCCCTGCCCGCTATAGCGATCAGGGATGTCGTGATGTTTCCCTATATGGCGCTCCCCCTCGCCGTAGACCGCCCTAAATCCGTGGCGGCCATAGCGGCCGGCCTCGCCGCCGATAAGTTTATACTGGCGCTGGCTCAGAAAAAGCCGGATATAAACGACCCCTCGCCAGGGGACCTTTACGAATACGGCGTGGTCAGCTCTATTTCACAGTCCCTCAGGATGCCCGACGGCACCATGCGGGTTTTTCTTGAGGGTAGGCGGCGCGCGCGTGTGCGCAAGCTCGCCCTGGACAAGGGGCGGACTTTTCTGGAGGCCGAAGTGGAGTACCCGGAGGAGGCCGTTGAGAAGAGCGCGGAGCTTACGGCCCTGATGCGCCACGCAGGGGAGATCTTTGAGACTTACGTAAAGCTAAGCACCCGCATAACCCTGGATTCCGCGGCTTTCCTTCAGCAGCTGGACAACCCTGCAAAGCTCGCCGACACCATAGCCGCTAACTCCATGTTCAGCCTAGCCGACCGCCAGGAAGTACTGGAGACCGAAAATCCCCGCGAGCGGCTGGAGAAACTGATAAAATTCCTGGCAAAGGAAGTGGAAATACTTGACATCGAGCAAAAGATCCACGACCGCGTTAAGACGCAGATAGAGAAGTCCCAGAAGGAGTATTACCTTAACGAGCAGTTGAAGGCAATACAGAAGGAACTCCACCAGAAGGACGATTTCTCCAAGGAAATAGACGAACTTGCGAAGCGTATCAAGGCGGCGAAGATGCCCAAGGAAGCCGAGGCCGCCGCCGAAAAAGAACTGGCGCGCCTCTCCAGGATGATGCCGTTTTCCCCGGAATCCACCGTAAGCCGCACTTATCTGGACTGGCTTACCGTCCTACCCTGGGCCGTGGAGACCAAGGATGAGATAGACCTGGTTGCGGCGAAGAAGATCCTGGACGCGGACCATTTCGGCCTTAAGAAGCCCAAGGAACGTGTGCTGGAATATCTGGCTGTCTGCAAGCTTACAGAAAAACTCAAAGGCCCCATCCTCTGCTTTGTCGGCCCCCCCGGCGTGGGCAAAACCTCCATAGCCCGCTCCATTGCACGCTCTATGGGGCGCAATTTCGTACGGATGTCTCTGGGAGGCGTACGCGACGAATCGGAGATCCGCGGCCACCGCCGCACCTATGTGGCATCCATGCCCGGGCGTATAATACAGAGCATGAAGAAGGCCAAAAGCCGCAACCCCGTTTTCCTCATGGACGAGATAGACAAGATGGGTTCGGACTGGCGCGGGGACCCCGCCGCCGCCCTGCTTGAGGTGCTGGATCCGGAACAGAATAATGAGTTCAGCGACCATTTCCTGGACGTGCCCTACGATATTTCCAAGGTGATGTTCGTCACCACCGCCAATACCCTGTGGGGCATCCCAGTCAGCCTGCGCGACCGCATGGAAATAATTGATTTCAGCGGTTACACGCACGACGAGAAAATAGAAATCTCCAAAAAATTTCTTATCCCGCGCCAGCTCAGGGAGCATGGGATCAGGGAAGGCTCTCTCAAGATTGACGATAAAGGCATAGACGCCGTGATACGCGGCTATACCCGTGAGGCCGGAGTGCGCAATCTGGAGCGGGAATTCGCCTCTATGTGCCGCCGCACCGCACGCATGATAGTAGAGCAGAACCTTTCCACGGTTAAGGTTACTCCTGAGAACCTGGGCGACTATCTGGGGATCCCCAAGTTCCTGACCGCGCGGGTTTCCTATAACGCTGTGGGCATCGCCACGGGTCTGGCTTGGACCGAGAACGGCGGAGAGGTGCTGGCGGTGGAGGCGGTGGCCGTGCCCGGGAAAGGCGCGCTCACGCTTACCGGCAAGCTCGGAGACGTCATGAAGGAATCTGCGCAGGCGGCCTTTTCCTATATCAGGTCAAAGGAACTTACTCCCGCTGCTTTCGTCAATTCACATAACTTCCACATGCACATCCCCGAAGGCGCCATTCCCAAGGACGGCCCCTCGGCAGGGATAACCCTGGCTACGGCCCTTGCCAGTCTTTTCACCGGCCGGGCCGTAAAGCAGGACCTGTCCATGACCGGAGAGCTGACTCTGACAGGCAGGGTATTGTCCATCGGCGGCCTTAAGGAAAAGATTATCGCTTCGTTCCGCGACGATATAAACACCGTAGTTTTTCCCCGGGCCAACCTGAAGGACCTTGAGGAGATTCCATCAGGAATACGGGCTAAAATGCGCCTCCACCCGGTGGAGAGCATGGATGAGGTGCTGGAGCTGGCTCTGGAGCCGGCTCCCGTGAAGGGCCGTGATAAAAAAGTGAAGAGCGGCAGGCAGGTACGGCCATAGGCTTAGCCGCAGAGGTTGTAACTACTCAGGTAGACAGAATTCAGGAGCCAGAATTCAGAATGGTGGAGCC
>CAZYFL010000195.1:0-4820 GCA_964646805.1 uncultured Elusimicrobiaceae bacterium
GTATTTAAGCTCTTTCATGGTCTCAAGCACACCGCGGAATTCAGAGGCGGCCGCCCCGTTCTTCAGGAGCTGCCGCAGTATCAGACCGGAGTCCACCCCTGGCAAAGGCTTCTCTCCCGCCGCGTAAACCGGCAGCACATAGACCCTGGCGGCGCCGCCGAAGGCTTTGCCGAATTCTTTATAAAGCAGCGAGGTGCGGCTATAGCGGTGCGGCTGGAAAAGCGTCACCAGCCTCCTGCCCGGAAAAAGTCCGCGCGCGGCGTCAAGCGTCGCCCTGATCTCTGTCGGGTGGTGGCCGTAGTCGTCCACAAAATCCACCCCGGACGCCGCGCCCAGCCTGTCCATTCGCCGCTTCACGCCGGCGAAGTTCCAGAGACCCTCCGCCAGCTTCTCAAATTCAAAACCCAGGTAAGAGCCGGCGGCCAGCGCCAGCAGGGAATTGCGCACATTATGCGCCCCGCCGCAGCGCAGGCGCACCCGGCCCTTCAGCTTCCCCCTGAAAAAAGCCCTGTAAGAGGCTCCGCAGGGAGAGAATGCCGCGTCGCGCGCGGTCCAGTCCGCCCCCGCGCCCAGACCGCAGGTAACAAGCGGGACTTTCAGCGACGGAATAATTTCGCGCACAACCGGATCATCGTAGCACAGAACCGCCAGCCCGTAAAAAGGAAGCCGGCCCAGGTGCAGCCTGAACGCTTCCTTCAGGTTTCCCATGCTGCCGTAATGGTCCAGGTGGTCGGAGTCAATATTGGTGATGCAGGCCACCAGCGGGGAAAAATAGAGGAAGGAACCGTCCGATTCGTCGGCCTCGGCCACTAGGTAGTGTCCGCCGCCGAGCTTTACGTTAGAGCCCGCGCCCTTTATTATCCCTCCTACCACGGCGGTAGCGTCGGCGCCGGCGGCTTCGAGCGCGGCAGCCGTCATAGTGGTGGTGGTGGTCTTGCCGTGCGTGCCGGCCACCGTCACGGTTTTTTTCAACCCTGCGAGCTTTGAGAGCATCAGCGCCCGGCGCGCCACCGGCAGGCCCCGCCTGAAGGCGGCCTTAAGCTCCGGATTGCCGGGCTTAACGGCGGAGCTTACAACCACTATGTCCGGCGAACCCAGCGCCCTGGCAGAGTGGCCCTCCGTTATTTTGGCGCCCTCCCGAGCCAGCGCGCGCGTGATCTCGGAGGCTTTCTCGTCTGAACCGCTGACCTTGTAGCCCAGGCCCAGCATAAGGCGGGCTATGCCGCTCATGCCTATGCCTCCTATGCCTATAAAATGCGCTTTCTTCACGTCATCTATTGAAAAATCTGCGGTATAGTTCATCTGATCTTCATCCCTCATCCCTCATCCCTTCGGCTAGGCGGTCCAGCCAGGCCTCGGCGGACGAGACCGCTTCCGCCCAGCCGGGCTCCGTCAGCTCAATTATGACAGTATCGCTCATTTTAGAGAACGCTTTCTCAAAAACGGCTGCGCCGTTGCGGTAAAAAACCAGGCAGGGGGCGGGCGAGAAAAGCAATTCCACTACGCGCGCGCTGAATTTTCCCGACTTCATGGACATGGGCCCCAGCTCGTCGAAAAGCAGCACCTTTCCTCCGGCGGCGGCCTCCTCCAGGGCGGCTAACGCCGTAACCTCGAGCGCGGCGAGGTCAAGCGCGTACTTGTTGAAGGAAACCCTGGAAACTATGCTCCTGGAGGCCAGCACTACCCGCCTGTTTTCTCTGAATTGTGCCTGCCGGCAGGCAGGCAGGCCGCCCTCGCTCCAGCCCCCTCCCAGCGCCTCTATTTCAAACCCCTCACGCGTTTTACCGCGGCGTATCTCCAGTGTGCGGAAGCCTCCCAGCCAACGCCCGTAGGCGGCGCAGAGTTTAGTTGAAAGCCGCTCTTTAAGCGCGCAGTCGGTGAAGCTAAAGACCAGTTTTAAGGCCGGCGTTTTCATTTGCCCTCAAGCCATGCCCTGTTGGACAGGGCGGTCTTATTGCCGGGCTCAAGGCGCAAAGCTTCCAGGCATTCTACCAGGGCTTTATCTTCCGAGCCCGCCTCCACCCAGGCCGCGCCGCGTCCAAGAGCCGCCTGCGCGCCGCCTCCGGAAAATTCCTCCAGGGCCAGCGCAGGTTCGCCCAACAGCAGATAACCGAGACCTTTTATCAGCTTAAACTCAGGGTCCGGGGCGGGGCCGGCGGCCTCTATTTCCTCAAGGGCTTCGGCGGCGTTGTCCAACCAGTTGTCGCCCATCACCCACAGGCCCATGTCGTTTCCCACGTCGCGAGGCTTGTAAAGAGCCTTGTTTCCGGAATTTTTACGCGAAATGGAAGGGGCGGAGGTCTCAATGTTGAAGTTCAGCCTCGCATCACTGCCGGAGGAAACGCCCCTTAAAAGTTTTTCAGTTTCAGCCGCTATTTCACCAGCTCTCTTCAGCCTCTCCTCCGGCGCGGAAACCGGCAGAAAATATTCGCGCTTTGTGTAGCCGACGCTGGGCCTTTTGAAAGCGGACTGCAGCCGTCCTGCCAGTTTTTCACCGCGCGGCGCGTCCGCAAGGACCGTCTTTGGAGTCTCAAGCAGTTCTATAACCACCCTGGCTTCCTGTTCCGGCGGAATTTTGGAGAGGGCGGAAAACAGCGGGCTCTGCGGCTGTTGCGCAGCAGCATCCTGATCACCTGCCGCCTGAGCGCCCCCGGCGTAAGCCAAAGCCATGGAGATGCCGCCTTTTTCGTTAACCGGCGCCAGCAGGAAGGCTCCCTCCAGCGCTTTTTTAGCCTCTCCGCCGCGCCCTGCCTTGCGCAGCGCCCAGGCAAGCCTGAACCTGGCCACGGAGTCGCGCGGCTTAATTGAAAGCGCCCTGCGGTAAAGCTTCACGGCTTCGGTCAGACTGCCGTCTCGCTCCCTCAGCACGGCGAGCTCCAGCAGCGCGTCCTCGTAGCCAGGGAAAAGCGAAACAGCTTTCTCAAACTGCGCGGCCGCCTGCTCATAGCGGGCGGAGCGGGAGTAAAACATGCCCAACTGAAAGCGGTAAAGCGGATTGGAGGGGTCGGCGGCCACGGCCGCCCGGAAGTAATCCAGGGATTTGGCGTGGTTGCCCAAAGCCTGATAAACGGAGCCCGCGTTCATTTTCACGTCGGAACGCTCGGGAGCCAGCCGCTCTGCCACGAGAAAATCCTCCAGGGCTTGCGCGTATTCGCCGGCGCGGGCCCGCACTATGCCGCGCAGCTGAAAGGCCATGGAATTAGCGGGGTCAAGGCGCAACGCCTCCTCAAACTCGGAAAGGGCTTTGTCAGGCTCGCCAAGCCAGTACAGCGCGGAGCCGTAAAGCAGGCGCGGCCAGGGATTTTCGGGATTTTTCCGGGCCGACTTGAAGAACTCGTCCGCTGCGGCGGCGTAGTTTTCCTCCCCCATAAGGGAGTAGCCGCGCCGCAGGTTTATGGCGCTCTGGTCCTCCATAATGCGGTCCCACACCGTTTTGCGGGGAGCAGCCTCCGGCACACAGGCGGCCGGACGGCAGAATGCCGCCACTAAGAGGCAAATTGAGGCTGCTTTCCTGATCCGGAAATTACGCTTGAAATATGTTTTCATTCGCCGCTTATCTTTAACGGGCGGGGCGCGCTGAACTTCCCCTCAAAACCCAGCAGATCCACCAGCGCGACGCGCATGAAATAATCGCCGGGGGGCAGTAGTTTGTTGAGATCTATCCTGTCAAAAGCATCGTACTCCTTGTTGAGGCTGGTGGTGGTGAAGCCCTGATCTTTTGAAACCTGCAGATGGTAGCCCTGTATAGGGTTGGCTATAGAAACCATCTTTGTCATCTCAATTGCGTCTATGCCATTGTCATTCATATTGGCAGCCGGGATATTTTTAGGCAATTCCCCCCTGGGCAGATTCGCGGCCGGGCCCGCGGCCTTTACGGAGATTTTCAGGTTAGAGAGGGAAACAATGCCTCCTTCGCTTTTAAGCTGCGGCCCACCGGAAGCTGGAAGGGCTGTAACGGAGCCCTGCTCAAACTGCGGCAGCGGGGGCAGCTTAACCGGCTGGGAAGGCGGCATGTCCAGCTTGACCTCGGAGGCAAAGCCTGCGGCGACCTCCACAGTCCTGCCCTGGGCTTCCACGTTGACCTTTCCCCTGGTGACTTTCACCAGCGTGGTAAGGTCGTCTTTAAGCTTGACCCCGTATTCGGTGTTCCTGATCTTGGGCGTTATCGTGGCCGAAACCGTGAGCACGCGCGCGCGCACCGCGTTCACTTCCCCAGCCTTGAGCTCAACATCCGCGTTCTTTTTCCCGGGCGGGCGAAGAACCGCGAAGGTGTTGGGGTAAAGGTTAAGTATTTCGCCGGTATAGAATTCAACATCGGCGCGCGCATCAACCATGGTACGCAGCGTGTCGTTTTTAAACAGGTCCATCTTCATATTCACCCCCTTCCAGTCCGAGCCCCCGGCGCGCCTGAAGAGCACCTCGTTGAGGGAATAAACCAGCCTGGCCGCCCTGTACTGTTCCTTGACGAGGGTTACAGGGACCCGTAGCGACATGCCGGGCAGGGCAATGGAAGGATCAGTTGAGGACAGGCGGTTATACTTGAGGATTTCGTTCCACTTCCTGGGGTCTTTAAGGTAGATGTTGGAGATACTCCACAGAGTGTCGCCGGGCTTGAGCACTATAGTCTGGAACTCCTCAGCCGCCCGGGAAGAGGCCGGCTGCAGAAACAGCAGGAAGCTCATAAGGAATTTTTTCACGCCGCCGCCTTTACAACCACCCTGCCGGCATCATCCTTGCCGAGATTTTTGGGGATCGTAAAAACAAACCTAGTGTGGTGTCCCAGCAATAGCTTTACAATGACTGGGGCTATTTTGTCCGGA
>CAZYFL010000196.1:0-4786 GCA_964646805.1 uncultured Elusimicrobiaceae bacterium
AAACGAGCTGAAAAAGATAAAAGCCAAAAGCAAAGACGCGAAAATGAACGAAAGGTTCGACTTTTATATCCGGGAGAAAACGAAAAAAACGAAGAAAAAATAATGTACGGTAATTCGCGGGCATGGTTAGCTGCGTTATTCGTAATCGGAGGATGAAAATGTCGCCGGAACTGCTGGAAGGCATTATAAAGAGAATTGTGGACGGGTATAACCCCGACAAAATCATATTGTTCGGGTCTTATGCTTACGGCACGCCCACAGAGGACAGCGACATTGACCTGTTTATTATAAAAGACGACAACAGGAAAAGGGTTGAGAGATTCTGTGAGGTAAGAAAAATTTCAGGGGATAGCGGCATTTCTATAATGCCGATAGTGTTCACCAGCAAGGAATTGGAAAAACGCCTGAAACTAGAGGACGATTTCATCCTGGAGATAATAAATAAGGGCAAGGTTTTGTATGAACGAAAACAATAAAATCAAGGCTGAAGAATGGTTCGAAAAAGCAAGAAGGGATTACGAATCCGCGAAATTGATTTTGCGGCATGGAGGCTACGCCGATCCAGCAGCGGTGTTGCTTCAGCAGGCGGTTGAAAAATATTTGAAAGGATATTTGATTGTCCGGGGCTGGAAACTGATAAAAACGCATGATTTGAGATTTTTGATAGCCGAAGCGGAGAAACATAACGGTGATTTCGCAAAATTTTATGATTTGGCTGATAAATTAACGTAATACTATATTGACGAAAAATATCCGCCGATGATGAGCGAGATAACCGTGGAAGAGGCTAAAGCTCTTTGCGCGCAGGCCGGGGAGTTTCTTAAGCTGTTGTAATTCGCGCCATTCGTGGTTATTCGCGGTATTCGCAATTATGAAACTTGGCGGCGGCCAAACTAACGATATGAAAAACGGATTCAGCTCCGCTTTGGCCGATTCTTGGCCGGTAATTAAGCGATTAAGCAACGTCCCCTATGCGCTCTCTATGAGCAAGCTTTGCTTAATGGTCTTGTTATTATCGCCCGTCGGGGCTTTTGCCGCCGACATCGCCGTCGCTGAAAAAATAGCCGCCGCCGAAACCGAAAAGGAAGTTTCAAAAAGAGAAAGCCTTTACCGGGAGCTTGGCGACGCGCGGAACACGGCCGCTACGGCGGTTTTAAGCCGGGCGGCGTTAAGCGAAACGGAACCGGGCGCGCGCATAGACGCCGTGCTGGCGCTGAGGAAGATAGGCGGCCCGGAGGCGTTTAAGGGGATACTTGCCGCGCTTGACTCCCAGAAGCATAAAGGCGTGCGGATCCAGGCCGTGAATGCGCTCGGATTTTTTAACACCCCCGAAGCTTTGGCCAAGCTAAGGGCTGTCGTCAGAAACGACCCGGACAAGGATATGAGGATTTCCGCCGCGCTGGCGCTCTCGCGGCTGAACGACACGCAGACTCTCAGCGATAATTTCGCCGTGGAAACCGACACCGGCGTGAAACTAGGGATAATCGACGCCCTGGGACGCGCGGACGGCGGCGAGAGTGAGCTTAAAAAGCTGAAAGCAAAAAGCAAAGACGCAAAGATGAACGAAAGGCTGGATTTTTACACTGGAGAAAAGAAGAAAAAAGGAAAGAAGAAGTAAAGCGCGGCTATGGAGCTTAAAAACGGCCAGACTGGAGGAAGAGCGAGCGGACTAAAATCCGCTCTGGCCGTTCTCTGCGCAAAAATGAGCCGCGTGGTGAAACACCCAAAAAGGCGCCTGCCTCCTTTTGTGGTTTTTGTCCCCGCTTTTGCGGTTCTGCTGGGGGTGGCGGGGGTGATGCCGGTCGGAGCGGATTATGAAAGGGGGCTGATACATATAGTAACACAGGCCCAGACCCACAATGGCCTTGTGACAAACGTGAATACCAGCGACTGGCATGCGGTGAAGTTTACCATGCCGCGTACCGGCACCCTGAGCAGCATGAACATAAGGTTCACGCGGAACAATGGCACCATTCTCTGGAATGTCTGTCTGAGAGAAGTGAATGTTAGTTTTCCGGATGATCCGCTGGCCGGCGCGGTGCTGGTTTCCACCGTGACGGTGAACGTGACAGGCTCCGCTTATTACAATGTCGGCATCTCCGCGGCCGTGACGGCCGGCCAGGTTGTATGGCTTACTTTTTACGACCCCAACACCGTCGATAACGACTCGAACTACCCGGTGTACCAGCAGATGACCACCGCCGAGAAATCCATTGTGGAGGCCGAGCTTGACACCGACACCGATTCCGATTACATGGTCAGATACTCCACAGGGTCAGCAGGCAGCGCGCTTGTCTGGAACACCGCCAGCCAGCGTCTGCTTATGGGCACCCTTGTCTACCCGACTGAGCCATACGGCGGCCTGTCCTACTATATCTATAATACCGGCGCGGTAGTGGGCGGGGTCAACTGGGTCAGGCAGATGTACAAGCCCAAGAGCAGTTTCTGGGCGTCAAGGCTGGCTTTTTACGGCAGAAAGACCGTAGCCAACCCTGTTGATTCATTGTACATGGATATATACAAAGATCCGCTTGGCACTCCGGAGTTTGTGACCACTTCTACAGCCCCCGCAGCCTCTATAGGAACCGCTGATACCTGGCAGAATATGCCCCTGCTTGACAACGGGGTATATTTTGACTCAAATTTCACATACGCAATTGTATTCAGGGAACCTGCCGCTGCCGGCTCTGAATACGCAATCAACTCTCATCAGGGCCAAGTTATCACTAACCCGATACCGCAGGGCACTTGGGGCGGCATCACCAATAAATCACAGACCTCCGCCAACAGCGGAGGTAGCTGGACGGATTCGCTGGCCAGGGACTATATCATCAAGTTCCCTGTGGATACCACGCCCCCCACCCAGGCCGTGCTGGCCCCGGTGGGCAACGGCATATACAATACCTCCGCGCTTTCCGCCATCACGGGCACCGTTTCGGACGGAACCTATAATGTAAGGAAATCAAGCGCCGTGGCGCTGAAGATACAGCGGCTCACTCCCAGTTTCGGTGCTTACTGGACCGGCAGTATCTGGCAGCTGAATGAAACCTGGGTTTATGTCTCGACCCCCAACGCTCTCACCAATTTTAACTGGACGTATCCGACCGGGGCCTGGGTGGAGCATGACAGGCAGTACAGAGTGGTGGCCAAAGCCTATGACGCGGTCACCAATGAAAGCGTTTCCTGGTCAACCGTCACGTTCACAGCGGATAATTACTGGCCGGCCACGCCGGGGCCGGAGGAGCCGGATTCGGTAACTCTTTCTCCCGTGAACAGCGTGTATTTCGACCAACTGACCGCTATTTCCGGCACGGCCAAGGACAATGTGTCCCACGGAGCCGTGCAGGTGGTGCAGTACGCCGCCAAGGACATGACGGGTAACCTCTGGTGGGGCGGGGCCAATTTCAACCAGGCCGGCGAGACCTGGCTGACCACGGACAGCCTTGTCTATGACCCGCTGAATCTGAAATACGACTGGAACTCCAGCACCGCCATCATAAACTCGGTGTTCCAGAACGACAGGGCCTACGCCATCTACACCAAAGCCAGGGACTTCGTCGCGTATCCCTCGGAGAATCTTGAGGCGGTATACAGCACAAGTACCGCGACCTGCGACAGGGCGAACCCGGTAAGCATCGCGACGATGCCCGCGAACGGAGCCAGATACGGCTCTATCGCAAAACTCAACGGCACGGCCTGGGACCTGACCGCCGGAGTGAATTCCGTGGATATAAGGATAAAGAGGAATTCAGATGGCAATTACTGGAACACCTCCAGCAGCATTTTTGACATCGCTTACGCCACCAATGCCTGGTTCAATGTCCTGAACGGCGACGTGCTGGGCAATGCCACCACCAGTTGGGCTTATGCGGTGCCCGGCAACCCCTGGACCAGCGGCATAAGCTATGAAACGCAGTCAAGGGCCCGCGACAGGGTGACAATTCCGGCCGCGCATTATGAAACCGCTTATACGACCGTAACTTTCACTTATGACACCCAGGCGCCTGTTCTTGCGGTAACTGAACCGTCGTCCCTGGGGTATGTTCCGGCGCCCAATAACGGGCTTTTGCCTTATACAACCGCCCAGGGAACTATTGATACCGATGCAAGTCTGGTTGAAGTGAGGCTGCAGGACCTACAGCAGGGCGCGACTTACTGGAACGAGGGGACAAAAACCTGGGGCCCCGCCGTCGCCTGGAATACCGCGGTAATTTATTCACCCGGTTACTGGCGGGTTTTGATTTCCTCAACCGCCTATGTAAACGGCAGAAAATACGAATTATATGTCAAAGGAACCGACTCTTCCCTGCCGGCGGCAAATATCGGTTACTCCGGCACGCAGAGGTTCTGGTTCGATATTTCAAAACCAGCTTCCTCGGTTACCGGGTTGACGGATAATTCAACCTTGCAGGGGCTTACGGCGATTTCCGGCACGGCCTGGGATTCCTCGCACTATGACCCCGTGGGGACTTCCCTGCAAAACGTGAAAATTACGCTTTATAATACGCAAAGCGGGCAATATTTCAACGGCTCCGGCTGGGGAGGTTACAGCGAACTTAATACGGGGTTGGACGCCGGCACATTCAACGGGGGCGCGGGCCGCTGGGAGCATAACTGGACCATAACGCCCTCCACCGGCTGGGCAAACGACTATTCCTATGAAGTAAGATGGCAGGCCGCCGATAAGGCCGGTAATGCGGAGTTGAATTCCCTGGCTAATCCGGACGCGCCCAAAATAAAATTCACCATGGACTTCCAGGCCCCAGCGGCCGTGGCCACCTCTCCC
>CAZYFL010000197.1:0-4780 GCA_964646805.1 uncultured Elusimicrobiaceae bacterium
CCCACGTTATACCATAACCTCAGGCTGTCGGCTCGTTCATTCTATCTCAGGTAGATAGAATTCAGAATTCAGGAGTCAGAATGAAGACGCCAGCGACAAGATTTGATGACCTGGCGGTGTGGCAAAGATCCCAACAGTTTCTGCTTGCGGTTTAGCCGTTGGAGGCTTATTGGCAGGCTATTCTGAATTCTGACTCCTGAATTCTGTCTACCTGAGTAGTTACTATTACGGCGCGAAAAAGAACCGGTGGAAATAAATCCCGGCCTCTTTGACTTCCCTGCGCCAGGAATATTCAAACCGCGCCGAGCTGTTCCTGGCGAGCCGCAGCGAGGCCGCCGCTGAGCCGGCCCAGAGAGGCCTGGTGTCGCCTATAGCGTAACTGATATAGCGGGCTTCAAATAAGGCGCGCACAGGGCCTTTCTCTGCAAGCAGCCCCGCCTTTATGCCGGCCCCTGCGCGCCAGTTTGCGTTAAGAGCCGGGCCGAAACCGCTGTCAGCCTGTAACATAGCGTACCAGAGCTGCCGCACGGGACCGCGCCATTCCACCGCAAAACCGGAACCTGCGTTCATAGCCCAGATGGCGGACCTGCCGCTTTGCCGTCCGGTTTCAGCCGCCTGCTCCACGCCGGCTGAAATCTCCCAGGACCGGCGGCGCGTCCGGCCGTCCCAGGGGTTTAGACTGATAATGCGCGCCAGCCGCCCCTCTTTCATATAAAGCCTGTTGTAACGCTTTTCATAACGCAGGCGGAAAGAGCCGGTTTCGCCCGCGGCGTCGGGAAGATATCCTTCAGGGGCATCCAGAAGGTCCTGCATGGCAAGGCGGCCCTGAATTTCATAAGCCGGGCCGTTCTTTAGCGAAACCAGCCCCGCTCCCAGGCGCAGACTTTCATGCGCTTCAAGCAGGGACGGCGGCCGCTCCGGCTTTCCGTGTTGCCCCACCGTCTTCCATAAGGAAGGCCGCCAGACAGGGGCGGCGGCGGGAACGGCGGAGAGCGCCGCTTTTGCGGCATCCGACGGAATAACCCAAGAATTGAAACGCGGAGAAAGGTTCAGCTCCGGCTTTGCAATATCTAAAAGCTGCATAAGCCGCCAGGAGCAGTTGCGCGTAAATAAAAGATAGGGGAAAGAAGCTTTCTTAAGTTCCCACAAGTGGCGCAGCATCCGGTCAATCTCCTTCGGAGCCAGGTTAAGCGGAAATTCCCACAGATCGCGGTTTTTGGTATCGCGGTATTCCCGTATTTTAAGATAGGGCAGGGTAGAGAACCGCCCCGGATACGCGCCCGCTATGCTTTTTAAGATGGAGAAAAATCCGCGATCAGCATCGGCGGCGGCTGTGCAGTCAACCGCATGGTCAAGGAGGTCCGCGCCTGCCGCGCCGCGTTTGTGAAGGCGCAGGAGGGTGTTGCCGTAAAGAGTGGAGGGTATCTCAGGGTAACCGGCGGCGAAAAGCAGGCTTACCGATTCAGGGTCAAGGCCGGCTTTCCAGTCTTCAAAGTTTTTACATCGGGGCGGGGGGAAGGCGGAAACGGGTATGTTGAACTTTTCCCGCAGCCAGAGGTACCGCTCAGGAAAGTTACATTCGGGGCTGTCCTCGTCTGCGCCTTCAAAGAAAAGCCCGTCTATGGCCGCTTCCAGCTCAAGCCTGGGGCTTATATTTCCCCATTTAGCCAGAAAAAACAGGGGATTTAGAGAGAGGCTGCGTTCGCGGCCGGATATTGTCCTTTCGTAGTAAAGCAGTTTCATCCAGTAGGAGTCCCTCCATGCCCCGGTCTTTGCCGCCTTCTGGCGCACGGTCAGGCGCTGCAGTTCCCTCCCGGGGCTGAGCGCGAAAATCGGCCCGGCAATTGAAAATAACAACAAAAAAATATGGCATTTCCGGAACACAAGCGTAAGTCCCCCCTTAGTGCAACCCTATCCGGCACTGGTGATCCTTAACATAGTGTTCCAGCGACCGCGCCTCGTGTTCGCGGTAGGCGGCAGTACGCTTCAGAAGCTGGTCAAAGTTGGTCTGGTGTGCGTCAAACATGGGGCCGTCCACGCAGGCGAACCTTGTCTTGCCGCCGACCTCCACGCGGCAACCGCCGCACATGCCGGTGCCGTCCAGCATGATGGGGTTGAGGCTGGCGAAGCTGGGGGTGCCGTACGGGCGTGAGGTCTCGCCCACAAACTTCATCATCATTATCGGGCCGATGGTGAAAATGGCGTCCAATTTTTCCCCCGCGGAATAAAGATCTTTCATAGCGTCAGTCACCAGACCCTTTCTTCCCGTGGAGCCGTCATCGGTGGTGACCAGCGTCTTTTCAGAAATCCCGGCCATTTCTTTTTCCAGGATGACAAGATCTTTGGAGCGGGCTCCCAGTATGGAAATAACTTTATTGCCGGCCTCTTTAAGAGCGCGCGCTATGGGGTAAAGCTCGGCTATGCCTACACCGCCGCCCACACCCAGCACCGTGCCGTATTTTTTTATCTCTACCGGCGTACCCAGCGGGCCGGCCACGTCGATGAAAGAGCAGCCGCTTTTAAGGGCGTTCATTTCGGAGGTGGATTTGCCTATGGCCTGTATGATAACGGTGACCGTGCCGTTCTCCGGTTTCCAGTCCACCAGCGTTACCGGTATGCGCTCTCCGCCTTCGCGGGCGCGCAGTATCACGAAGTGCCCCGCCCTGGCCTTGGCGGCTATCAGCGGCGCGTAGATCACGTGCCGTGAGACGGTGGAGGAAAGTTCATCTTTCTCCGTTATCCTGTAAAGTCCTTCGGCAGAGTAAATGTCATGGTTCATATTGTTTCCTGTTGTTTCCTGGAGGCCGTGAATTTTTCATGGATGGACCTGGCGGCGTTCTTGCCGTCCTTCATGGCCAGCAGCACGGTGGCCCCTCCGCGCACTACGTCGCCGCCGGCGTAAATGCCGTCCAGCGAGGTTTTGCCGGTGGCTTCGTCTACGGCAATGCAGCCCCACTTGTTTACGGAGAGACCGGGTGTCGTCTGCTGAATTATGGGGTTGGGGCTCTGGCCTATAGCCACCACAAGGCTGTCGGCTTCGACATAAAACTCGGAGCCTTTCTGCGGCACGGGTTTGCGGCGGCCGGAAGCGTCCGGCTCGCCAAGCGCCATGCGTATGCACTTCACGCGCTTGAGGCGGCCCTTTTCGTCGCCCTCCAGCTCAACGGGCGCGGTAAGGAACTCGAAATTTATGCCCTCTTCTATTGTGTTCTCAATTTCCTCGCCGCGGGCGGGCATTTCGGCGCGGGTGCGGCGGTAAAGCAGGGCAACGCTGTCAGGGCCCAGCCGCTGCGCGCAGCGGGCCGAGTCCATGGCTGTATTGCCGCCGCCCACCACCACCATTTTCCTGCCGATATAGTAGGGTGTATCTACGGCCGGAAACTTGTAGGCCTCCATCAGATTCACGCGTGTGAGGAATTCATTGGAACTGTAAACGCCAATCAGGTCTTCGCCGGGAGCGTTCATCGGGCTGGGGAGCCCGGCTCCGGATCCAATATAAATAACGTCGAAATCCTTCTCCAGCTCCTCTACGGTGACGGACTTGCCTATCATCACGTTCTTAAGGAAACGGACGCCCATCTTGCGCAGCATTTCCACTTCGAAGCGTACAACCTCGCGCGGCAGGCGGAAAGTGGGAATGCCGTAACTGAGTACCCCGCCGAACTCGTGCAGGGCTTCAAAGACGGTAACAGCGTGCCCCAGTTTACGCAGTTCGGCCGCGACGGCCAACGAGGTGGGCCCGGAGCCGACGCAGGCAACCTTGAAACCGGTATCGGGTGCGCAGGGTGGAGGGGTGATAAGGCCGTTCTTCCGCGCGTAGTCGGCGGTAAAACGCTCAAGCCGTCCTATAGAAACAGGGCCGAACTTTTTTTTCAGCACACAGGCGTCCTCGCAGTAAGTTTCCTGCGGGCAGACCCGGCCGCAGATGGCGGGGAACAGGTTGGTCTCAAATATTTTGGACGCGGCGGCGCCTGCGTCTTCCTTGTAAAGAAGATCTATAAATTCCGGAATCTTGACATTTACGGGGCAGGCGAGCTCGCAGGGCCTGGTCTTGCAGCCCAGGCACCTGGCGGCTTCCGTGACGGCTTCTTCAAGACCGAAGCCGAGGGCGACCTCGTTAAAATTCTTGCGGCGTTCGCCGGCATCCTGGCGGCGGCCCTGGTTCTGCTTTATCGCCGGCGTGGGTTTTTTAGGTTTGTTTTCCATGGAATCTCCGGTATAAATAAGCCATCATCTTGTTCAAATTATGTAACTACACAGGTAGCCAGAATTCAGGAGTCAGAATTCAGAATAGCCCGCGAATAGGCCTCCAAAAATCTCGTCGCCGACATCCTCATTCTGACTCCTGAATTCTGACTTCTGGCTACCTGAGTAGTTACCAAATTATACTAATTTCAAATACAACCAAAACGACATGCTGTGCGCCCAAAAGCTCATGTAAGGCTGAAGTCTCGTCTGGACATTTTTCATCGTTATGGTGAAGCCTTTAATGTCACCCCGGCGAAAGCAGGGGTCCGGTCTCGCTGATGTTTCTGGAATCCGGCCCCCGTATCAGGTACGGGGCAAGCTTCGCCGGAATGGCGACTTGGGCTTACGTGAGCTTTTGGGTGTGCGGTCCGGCTAGGCCACTGTCAGCTAATGCGGCCGCCTGCGATTCAGACAGTAGCGAAAGTCCTGCGGTTTAAACGCCGCCCAGTCGGGCCGTCCGGGGGGCTGCCCTGCGCGCCCGGGAAGAGGAAACCCTTGCGTGGTTTCCCCCCGAAGCGGGGCCCCCCATCCG
>CAZYFL010000198.1:0-4757 GCA_964646805.1 uncultured Elusimicrobiaceae bacterium
CGCGGGCTATTCTGAATTCTGACTCCTGAATTCTGGCTACCTGTGTAGTTACCAAGTATCTGTTACCTCTGTAATTTCTTTCTGTAATGCGAATTGCGAATAATTTAAGATTTTTCCCATGCGCCGCGCTGCTGGCGGTTTCCTATTTTTTCCCAGCGCTTCCTGTTGCCGCGCTCGAAGGGAATAAGGTAATAATAAAAGATTTTAAGTGGAAAATTTACGCCACCGGACATTTTGATATACACTATTATCCCGGTTCCGAGCCCTGGCTGACCTACGCTTCCGGAGTACTGGAGGAGGCTTATCGGCGCGAGACCGCGGAACTGAACCCCGGCCTTGCAAAGCGTATTCCGTTTTTTCTCTACGGCACTATTAACGACATGCAGCAGTCCGGCATAGCCGACGTCTCCGACGGGGTCGGCGGCCTCACTGAGCCCTTCAAGGACCGCTTCATGGTCTGGTCCGACGGCTCTAAAGGCTGGTTGAAAAACGTGATAGAGCATGAGTTAGCCCACGAGATGCAGTTTAGTGTGCTGGTAGACGGCTTCTGGAAAAGCGCCCGCATACTTAAAACTTACGTCTACCCGCTGTGGATGATGGAGGGCATAGCCGAATACGAGACCGGCCTCTATGACTATGCGCTGGAAAAGATGTATGTGCGCGATGCCGTACTTTCCGGAGGGCTGATACCGCTTAACCGCCTCCATAATTTCGGCCACCTTAAACCTCACCAGGTTACGCTGGGCTACAAGACGGGGGCGCAAGCCATCCGCTTCCTGGCGGAGCAGTACGGCCCTGACAAGCCCCGGAAAATGCTGGAGCTTTTCAGCTCCAGGTACGAGACCGGTTCCGTGCTGATGCCGCTGATAGGCGCGGATCTGCGGGAATTTGAAAAAAAATTCGTGGAATATCTGGAACTGAAATATCTGGCTGAAGCCAAAAAGGAGGGCCTGCAGGAGCCGGAACTTTACGGAGATCGCCTGACGCGGGGCACGGAAAATATTCCCGAGTTCAACGTAAGCCCCGCCCCTTCGCCCGACGGTAAAAATCTGGCCTTCCTGTCCACCCGGGCCGGCCACCCGCCGGAGCTGCGGATAAAAAACCTTGAAACCGGAAAGGAGAAAAAACTTACGGCCCTCTCCGCCGGCGCCGAGAACATCCCCTACGGCCGCTTCACCAGGCCGCTGAAGAGCCTCGCCTGGTCCCCCGACGGCAGATACCTGGCCTTCTCCGGCCAGAAGAACCACCGCGAATACCTTTTTCTCTACGAACCGGTTTCCGGCAAAGTCGCGCGAGCGGCGGTGGAGGGGCTTGACGAAATGCGCCAGCCGGCCTTTTCCCCTGACGGTAAACGGCTGGTTTTTGTGGGCATGAAAGGCGCTTTTAACGACCTTTACGAGGTCCCCGTGGCCCTCCTGGCCGTCGGAGGAGAGCTGCCGCTTTCCGCCGCCGCACGGCTTACGGACAGCGCGCAGGACGAGGCTTCCCCCTCCTATTCCCCCGACGGGAAAAACCTTGTTTATTCCTGCGAGGTAGAAACTCCAGGCGGCCCCGCCCGGGCGTTGTGCGAACTGCGGCATGGAGGGACGCCCGCTGTGGAGCCCCTCGCTACGGGCAATGCTTACGACCCGGTCTTTTCCGCGGACGGCTCCGGAATATACTTTATCGCCGATTCCGGAGATAATTTTGAGCTTTACCTTAAGGAGCGGGCCTCCGGGGCCGTGTCGCGCCTTACGCGCAGTCTCGGCGGGGTCTTTACACCGGTTGTCTCCGCAGATAAAATTTATTTTTCAGCCTTCAGGCGCGGGGGTATGGATGTGTACGCCGCAGTCCCCGAAAATTTCCTCTACGAAAAACAGGCTGGGCCCGCGCCCGTTGAACAGGAGGTTTTCGGGGTGCGGCCCTCCAGCGGGGTTTTTCTGCCCTACAGGTTCAAAGCCTCTACGGACCTGTTTTTTCCGGCCTTTCTTTTTTCCTCTCCCGGCGGGCTTTCCTGGATGAATTATTGGCAGGCCTCCGATATGCTGGGCCGCCATAATCTGAATCTTTACCTTAATTATAACTCCGGCGCAGGGTTCCTCAGCCTGCAGGCGAATTATTCCTATGCGCGCCGGCGCATGCCGCTTTTTCTGCAGACCAGCGCGCTTACCTACAACGGCATACTTAACGCTGACCGCCTGGAATATGACAAGCGCTACTTCCGCCACGCAGCGGGTACGGCCTGGCCTTTTGACCGCTATAACCGGCTTGAGGCTTTTGCGCTGGCTAGGGAGGAGACCAACAACTACAAGGAACTGCGGTATATCGAAAGGCGGCGCACCAGGGCGCTTCAGACAGCCTATGTGCGCGACACGGTAGGCGGCCTTTACCTGACCGCAGTGCGGGGTTCCCGCACTGAGCTTTCCTGGCTTACGGCCGGCGAGGAGGCCGGTGGAAACCTTAAGTACGACGTATACACGCTACAGTACCTTAAATATTTCCCGCTCTCCAAGCGCGCGGCTTTTGTGAACCGCTTCGTGGCCGGCCGCAGCACCGGGCGCGACCGGCGGGCGTTTGACTTCGGCGGCCTGGGAGGGGTGCGCGGTTTTTCCGGATCTTCCTCCATGAACGAAAAGCCCGGCGTTTTCATAAATAACGCCGAGCTGCGCTTTCCGCTGGTGAAGGACATGAATTATTACATGTGGTATATGTTCCCGGATTTTTATTTCAAGGGAATTTACGGCAAATTTTTTGTGGACTCGGCCTACGGGTGGGACGACGGCGGCGAACTGCGGGACTTCGGTATTTCCAGGGTCAGGGGAGCAGTCGGAGCGGGGATTAACGTGCACACTTTCGTGCTGCAGACTTTCCAGTTGGCGCTCAGCTTTGATTACGCCGTGCGCACCTCCGATGGGGGGAAGATCTTTTACTTTTACCTGGGGCCCCTCTTCTAAATGCTGTAACTACTCAGGTAGATAGAATTCAGAATTCAGGAGTCAGAATGAAGATGCCAGCGACAAGATTTGATGACCTGGTGGTGTGGCAAAGGTCCCAACAGTTTGTGCTTTGCGGTAAGCTGTTGGAGGCTTATTGGCAGGCTATTCTGAATTCTGACTCCTGAATTCTACCTGAGTAGTTACAAAAATGTAGCAATCAACGGGGGGAATATACTAGAATTCAATTATGAAGAATATAAAATTGACAGTTCTGCTTGTAACTGTATTTTTTGCGCCCGCGCTAGTGCTTTGCGCGCAGACCGCCGCGCCGAAAGCGGCGAAACCTGCTGTTAAAAAGGCGGCCGCCAAGCCGGCGCCTACGTCCGTCGCCAAGCCGGCGCCCACGCCCACCGCTAAGCCGGCGCCTACGTCCGCCGCCGTAGCAGTTTCCACAGCGGCCCCGGCCCCTGATCTCTTTGCCGAGGCGCTTGAAAAAATTAAATCCAGGGATCCCGCAGAGCGCCGTCAGGCCGCTGATTTTATCGGCCAGAACCGCAACGCAAATGGCGCGCCGGCCCTTATGTCCGCGCTGTCGGATGACTTTCCCCGAGTACGGCAGGCGGCGGCGGATGCCCTGGGAATGCTGACCTGGCGCGAGGCTTCTCCCAAACTTGCCGAGATGCTTTTAAAGGACGGCGATGCCGGTGTGCGGCAACAGGCGGCTATTTCGCTTTCATATATTATGGACCAGGCCTCCGCTCCCGCTCTTCTAAAAGCGCTTAAGGACGCTTCCCCTGCCGTGCGCTATGCCGCGCTGCATACGCTGTCCGTGATGAAATATTCCCCGGCGGAGGACGAAATGATAGGCCTGCTCTCTTCCGAGGACGCCAACATGCGCCGCGGCGCAATTTCCGCGCTGGGGCTGCTGCAGTCTAAGAAAGCGTCCGGCGTCCTGGCCGCGGCTATGAAAGATTCCGACCAGTATGCCAGGCTTGAGGCCGTAAAGGCCCTGGGTAGCATAGGCGACACTTCTTCCTCCGGGGAACTTATTAAGTTGCTGGCCAAAAGCGAGCCGCCGCAACTGCGGATTGAAGCCGCGCTTTCGCTGGCTAAAATGGGAATGAACGACGGATTGCTTACAGCCTACGAGTTTGCCAAAGACACGGATTTAAGCCTTAAGAGCCAGGCATTGAACGTTATAGCCTCGGTAGGCGATGCCCGAAGCCTGCAATTTATAGAGGAAATCTACGCGGCCGAACAGGATCCTTCCAACAAAAGCATGTTGGACTTTACGCGCCAGCGCCTGATGCTCAGGGAAAAGGCCAAGCCCCGGCAGCAGAAATAACCGGACGGCCGCCGGACGGCCATGCGGCAATTTAATGTCAAAGAAAACGGTACGAAAAAACCGCGCGGCGGCGCTTCAACAGGCGCGGCAAAGCCCTGCGGTTGTTCCCTGCCTGCCTGACAGTCGCCATGAAAGTCCGCATGAGACGGAGACGGGCGCTGATCCCCTGAAAAGACGCGCCCTTTGGCTGTTGGCGGCAGTTTTTATCGTTTCCGGCTACGCTTTACTGCATAAGGTGGATCCGGGGGGGCAAAACGGCTGGGCAATATTGTCTCCCGCATTGCTTTTATGCGGTTACCTGCTGATAATTCCAGCTATGGTGTATACTTACCCTCGCTGAACCCTTAAAACCTCCCTAATAATAGCGCTCCATGCCGCCCGCTCTGCGATTCAGACAGTGGCGAAAGTCCTGCGGTTTAAACGCCGCCCAGTCGGGCCGGGGCCCGGGGGGGGGGCGCGACCCCCCCAAAAAAAAAAAAAAAAAAAAGTAAAAAAAC
>CAZYFL010000199.1:0-4756 GCA_964646805.1 uncultured Elusimicrobiaceae bacterium
AGGTTTAGCAGCCAGTGTCGTAAAAGTCCAATTCCCTCCGTCCCCCTCTCGTCGGGAACTTTCTCTATTTCTTATGTGAGTGTCGCAAAAGTGGCACTTCCTTCCAGGTCACTGGCCTATAGCTATCTGCCGGCCTGGGGGAGGGCAGGGCGGGGGAAAAATAAAATTTGACCCCTTGAAATCTAGCTATTTATGGTATATACTGTAATTATGGGCTTTACCTGGGATGTAAAAAAGGGCGAAGCGAACGCCGTTAAACACGGTATTTTCATTTACAGTCGCTATTACAGCATTCGATGATCCCTTCCAGCTGAGAGCCCCCGATCTAAAACATTCAAGCCCCGACGAGAAACGGCAATGGCTGATCGGAGAAGCCGACGTTGGTGTTTTAGTGATCGTCTTTACAATCCGACAGCCGGGAAACGTCTTTCGGATTATCAGCGCGAGAAAAGCCAATCGTCGTGAAAAGAGGCAATATGAACAAAACAAAGGAATTCCCCTTTAAACAGGCGTATCGAGTCACAGGCAAAGAATTGGAGATGGCCCGGAAGGCTATTGAAGCCAAACTTGGCGTCAAAAGGCCTTCCCGTGGGCGGCCGCCAAAGGGACTTGATAAATATAAGTCCATTCAGATCCGGCTCGACCCTAAAGCGCTGGAATGGGCGCACACCCAGGCAAAGCATCGCGGCATCGGCTATCAGACATTTATTAATGAAATACTCATGCGGCGCGCGACCGGGCACCACGCTCACCACTCTACGCACAGATAGCTCTTTCGTAACACGCGGGAACGCCTGCTCCCGCGTGTTCGCCTTCTTTCCACGGAGTAGGGGACGTAGCGTAGTTAAGGGAAGAACTTATTGAAAAACCCAAAAAACAACACAAATAATAAGTTAGTGAAAGACGCAACGTCCCCTATACCCCTGGAGGATGGACACAAAACTGGGCACCATGATTTCAAAAAACTTGCGGCGTTTACGCGCCTATGCGATAGCCAACTCCCTTTTCCAACCAACCACTCTGAAAGCCGCCATCAACCGGCTGGGATTTGTGCAGGCCGACCCGATTCGTTCCCCGTGCCCGGGCGCAAGATTTGATACTGCGCCACAGGGTTAAGGATTATCGCAGTGACGACCTTGAACTGGAGTATCCCTCACTGGACATCGAAAGAGGATTATTTATATGCCTACGGCTTTGTATCGCGGAAAACGTGGAGGATACTGCATCCACGGCGAGTGGTCAAACTAACCTCTCTGGAAAGCAAAATTCTTAAAACGGTATGGCAACAGGGAGAGACGCATCCGAGGCAACTGGAAAAATATTTCGGGAGCAATCATGTAATAAATGCCTGGGGTTTTCGCCTGCACACTAAAAAATTATAGGATGTTTGTAGTTATGCATACCAAACCTCTCAGGACTTTTCTTCTGCTTTTGTTTTTTCTTCCCCTCCCCGCCCTGGGGGTTCCGCCGGAAACGGCAACGCACCGGATCAAGGCGGAACTCAGCCCGGCGGACGGCGGCATACGCGTGTCCGACCAGGTCTCTTTCAAGTCTCCCCGTTCGGAGTTCGTCTTTACGCTGCACCGCGGACTAAGCCCCGCCGCCGAAGGCGCCGCCATAGAAGAACTTCCGCCGGAGACCGCCGGAGAAAGATACGGGATAAACTCCTCCTCCAGGTCCGGGATATACGCAGCATACCGCCTGACGGCAAAAAAACCGGTCCGCGGTTTTACACTTACCTACGGCGGGATAATAAGCCACCTGCCGGGAGAGCAGGCGCAGGAATACTCGCGCAGTTTCTCGGAAACCCCGGGGGTTATTTCGGCTGACGGCTGCTACCTTTCCGGAGCCTCCGGCTGGTACCCGCAATTCGGGAATTCGCTTGTAACTTTCCGCCTGGAGACCGTCCTGCCGGCCCCCTATGATTCCGTTGCCGGCGGGGACAGGGTCGGCCGGAAAAGCCTCCCGGAAAAAAATATTTCAATCTGGGAAACGGCGAAACCGCAGGACGAGATTACCCTGACCTGCGGAAAGTACGCGGAATATTCGCGCAAGGACGGACCGCTGACTTATTATGCCTTCCTGCGCGGGCCCGACCCTGAACTTGCCGCCGGCTATCTGGAAGCCACCGCCAGGTACATAAAACTGTATTCGGAACTAATAGGCCCGTATCCTTACGGCAAATTCGCGCTGGTTGAAAATTTCTGGGACACCGGCTACGGCATGCCGTCGTTTACCCTGCTGGGCCCGAAAGTGATACGCCTGCCTTTCATCATAAATTCCTCCTACCCGCACGAGATACTCCATAACTGGTGGGGCAACGGGGTGTTCGTGGATTATGAAAAAGGCAACTGGTGCGAGGGCCTGACAGCCTACCTGGCCGATTATCTGATAGCCGAGAACCGCGGGAAGGGCCGCGATCACAGGATGACAACCCTGCAGAAATATTCCGACTATGTCTCCGCGGGAAAAGATTTCCCGATTACGGAATTCCGTTCGCGCCATTCCTCATCCTCGGAGGCGGTTGGCTACGGCAAGGTCCTGATGGTATACCACATGCTGCGCGGCATGCTTGGCGACGACAATTTCAGGAGGGGCCTGCGCGGATTTTACTCCGGAAATAACTACAAATACGCCTCTTTTGAGGACATGCGCGCGGCCTTTGAAAAAATCACCGGCCAGGGCCGCCTTAAATCTTTCTTTGACCAGTGGACGCGCCGCGCCGGGGCTCCGGCGCTGGTATTAAAAGATGCGCGGGTTACCCGCGGCGAGCCGGACGGTTATGTCCTGGAATTCACGCTGGCACAGACGCAGGACGGTCCGGCCTACGCGTTAGAGGTGCCGCTCGCGGTTTACCTGGAAGGCTCCAGAGCTCCGCGCATGAAAACCCTGCCGATGACCGAAAAAGAGGAAGTCTTCCATTACAGCGCCCCGCTGCTGCCGGTGCGCCTTGAGATAGACCCTGAATTTGATGTTTTCCGCGCTTTGAGCCCGCTGGAAACACCGCCCACGCTTTCACGCGTACTCGGCGCCGCGAAGCCGGCAATAATACTGCCTTCGGGCGCCGCAGGGGCGCCCTGGCTGGCCGTGACCGGGGCCTGGACCAAAGATAAGGACAACCTGCCGGAAATTTCAGACGATGCCGCGCAGTCCTCAGCCCCTGCCGGGGCATACTGGGTCTTCGGCGGCGAAAACCGCCTTGCCGCCGATTTTCAGAAAGGGCTTGAAAGCTACGGCGCCCGTTTTACGTCCGACTCCGTCACTATAGACAACCGCCGATTCCCGCGCGCGGGGCATACCTTCGTCTTCGCCGCCTTCAACCCGGCAAACCCGGCTTTTTCAGGGGCGCTGGTTGTTTCAGACTCGCCTGACAAGCTCCGGCTCCTGGCAACAAAACTGCCGCACTATGGCAAATATTCCTGGCTGGCATTTGACAGCGGCATGAACTCTCTGGCCTCCGGCGTCTGGACAGTGTCCCGCTCGCCGCTGGGGCTGAATCTTGCAGGGACGCCGCCCCTGGAGCGAGCCTACCCCGCGCGCCGCCCGCTGGCCGCTCTCCCCTCTGTATTCTCGGAAAAACGGATGACAGACTCCATACGCGCATTAGTCTCGGTACCCGGCGGGCGCGCTCCCGGCTCCAAAGGGCACAGCGAGGCCGGGGTTTATATAGAGAAAGCTTTCCGTGATGCCGGGCTTAAGCCTTTTGCCGAAGGAACTTTCCGGCCGCCGGAAAATACGCCGGGCCGCGGCAATATAGTAGGGGTTGTAGAAGGCTCAACAAAGAAGGAAGAGATCGTAGCGCTCTGCGCGCATTACGACCACCTCCCCCAAAAAGACGGGGCGGTTTTCCCCGGCGCCGACGACAACGCCTCCGGCGTTGCGCTGCTGCTGGAACTAGCCCGCCACTACGCAAAGAACCCCGGAGCGCGTTCCATAGTATTCGCCGCTTTTGACGGGGAGGAAACGGGGAGAATCGGCTCTAAGGCTTTCCTGCATAACCTCCCGGCCGCGGTGAAGGCGAAAACTAACGCGGCGCTCAACTTTGACACTGTGGGCCGCCTTGAAGCAGGGAAGATTCTGGCGCTCGGCTCTGGCTCTTCGGATAAATGGGCACACATTTTCAGAGGGGCCGGCTTCGTGACAGGCTCCGACTATGAACTGGTAAAAGAGGAACTGGACTCAAGCGACCAAGCCAGCTTTATAGAGGCCGGGATCCCTGCCGTGCAGTTCTTCAGCGGACCGAAGTCGGATTACCATAAACCCTCGGACACCCCTGACAAGATAGATTACGCGGGGCTGGTAAAGCAGGCGGAATTCGCGGGAGAAATAATAAACTACCTGGCCGGAAAATCTGACTTCATCACCCGCCCTTCCATCGGTCCGGCCGTTCAGCCGCCCGGCGGCCCGGTTTCCACCCGCCGCGCCTCAACCGGCCTGACGCCGGACTTCGCGTTCCAGGGCAGGGGCGTACGGGCGCTGGAAATCAACCCGGGCTCATCGCTTGAAATCTCAGGCTTGAAACCCGGCGACGTTATAATTAAACTGGACGGAGCTCTCACCGACGATCTGCGCGCCTATTCGGCGGAGCTGAAAAAATTCAGCCCCGGCCAAAAGATAAGCATAACCTGGCTTTCAGACGGGGTGGAGAAAACTGCCCAGCTGGAGTTGTCCGCAAAATAAAATTAACCTGAAAGTTTCGGTGGCTCGTCTCACCGGCGAAAGCCGGTGTCCATATCCCGACGAGACCTGGATTCCG
>CAZYFL010000200.1:0-4743 GCA_964646805.1 uncultured Elusimicrobiaceae bacterium
CTATTGCTTTGGCTCATCGGCAGAGATATTCCCAGAGCGGGCCGCTTTTTCCAAGCTCGCGCAGGCGCAGCATCGCTTTGCTGTTCTTCATCTCGTCCCCCGGCAGTACCCAGTTGGCGGCGTTTCCCGTTTCTTTCCTTATAACCTGTTCAAGAAATTTACCGGTCAACCCGGGGGCAAAATAGAAGACGGGAGCAAGCCCGCATTCCGGCTGCGAGACGGGGCTTTCCGCGCGCGCCATGCGGGCCATTTCGGTTCCGGGATACACACGAATGCCCAATGCGGCAAAAAATACCGTCAACCTGTGCTCCCTGGCCCTGTTAAAGGTTTCTTTTATGGTAGCGGCGCTTTCGCCCGGCCCTCCGAAGATCAGGTAATGCGCGGCCGGAATGCCGGACTTGAACGCTTCCCTGCTTGTTTTTAAGATATCGCCGTAACGGAAACTTTTCCCATAAGCCGCCAGCACACTATCGGAAAAAGAATCCGACCCCAGCTCCATATGAGTCAGCCCGGAGCGCTTCAGTGTTTTCAGATATTTCCCGTCTATTCCCGAAGGCGAGAAAAATGCCCCCCAATGTACTCCTGTCTTCCGTTTTATCAGAGTTTCGGCCAGCTCAAGTTCGCGTTCCCTGCCCATGTTGAAAACAGAATCCACGAAGAAAATATATTCCACGCCGAAATCTTTCCGCAAGCGGTCTATTTCATCCGCCACGAAGCCTGTTTCAAAGAAACGTGTTTTTCTCCCTTCTATCAGCGGGTAAGTGCAGTACACGCAGTTCAAAGGACAGCCCGATTTAGTCTGGATGCCTATCATGCCCGCGTGCCGCCGGTAATACCTAAGAATTTCTTTTTCGTGTTCCGCCGGATTGACAACTGCTCCGGGCCGGGTTACAGGAGACCGCGCCTTCCCGTCATTTGTCCTTAAATACAGGTATTTCAGGCCGCGGGGATTCCTTTCTTCTGAAACACAATCAACCAGCCCGCAAAGAGCTTCTTCTCCCCTGCCTGTTATACCGTAATCCGCTCCTAGGCCGGCCATCAGCTCTTCAGGGAAAATAGAGAAGCCGCTCCCCCCAAGTACAACAGGCGCTTTAGAGCATATTTTTATCCGCGAAATCAGGGCGGCATACCCGCTGATGTACGATTTTTGCGTACAGGAATCTATATTATCAATATTGCGCAGGGACAAGCCGATAATGCCCGGTTTCTCCCGCTTAATTTTCAGTTCCAGTTCCGGAATTGAACCGCTCAGCATATCGTACTGGGAAACCGGATAGCCGCGGCTCTTTAACGCCGCGGCAAGCCTCGGCAGCGCCAGCGGATAGACCGGATAAGGAGAAAACTCCGTGTTGGCAGAAATCAGGAGTACCCGTTTTTTGTCCATAAAGGGATTTCCGGTTTTTCCGGCAGACCCGGATTCCAGAACGGATAAAAATTGAACCACTGGAAAGGGTACTCCGCCAGGAACTCTTCAAGGTGCGAAACAAAATCTATCGCGTACTTCCGCAGCGGTTCCCTTTCCGCCGCGTTTCTTTCCAGCCAGGGTTTTACCGCCGGCCAGGCTTTAAGCCGATAGCCGTATGTGCCGGTTCTCGCCGCGAACGTATGAATGAGCGGGGCATTGGCCGCCGCAGCCACGGCGTATGGCCAGAGCGGGAAATCAGCGGGGACTCCGAGGAAAGGCAGTTTTACCGTTCTCCCCCCGACGGTCCTGTCGCCGTGCATTGCGACCACCTCGCCCCTGTTCAAGGCCCCGATAACAGCCAGGCTGTCTTCAGGCGACCCGCTGACGCCAAGGATACGGATTTTTTCCGTATGCGCGGATTCTCCAATCAGCCTGCGGATTTTTTCCGCTTCACCCTTAAACATGACAACATTGACCGGCGCCTGCTTTTTGTCCAAAAGGGACATTGCCGCTTCCCAACCGCCGGCGTGCGCGCTTAAAAGGACCAAACCTTTGCTTTCTCTGATTGAATCAAGAATATAGGAAAGGCCCTCTTCGCGCACTTTGAAGCGGCCGGGATTGTTTGCGAGCGCGATGCGGTCTAGCAGCACCTGGCCGAAGCAGAAGAAATGGCGATAGGAGTAAATAAGGCGGAGCGGGAAACTGCGCTTGAAGCGCAGCCGCAGATAATCCGTTGAAGCTTTTAACGCCCCAGGCGCGAATAAAATGAAATAGAATGCGACCGGGACTAGGAGAAGATAGGCCGCATGAAGGCCCAGAAACCGCAGGATCCTGATGAATATCCAATTTCCCGCGTATCCGCCTCTTGTCCGGCCTGTCCAGGCCTGGCGGCGTTCCCTGACTGTCTCCGGCATGGGCGGCGTATTTTCCCGAAGTTCTTCAGACACTGCGCCAGGCCTTTTCATTCAGGTCCTTAACAACCGTGAGTAGTGTTTAGGGTTCGCGACTTATGAATGCAGTCATATAGCTGGCTGAGCGTGCGAATTTCCCTCGCTTCCGCTTCCTGTATCCTGCAGCCGAACTTTTTTTCCATGGTGACCACAAGGTCAACGGCATCCAAACTGTCCAGACCCAGGTCCTCATGGAGTTTAGCTTCAGGGTCCTTCAGGCTGTCCGGCTTCAGCTCAAACTGTTCCGCCAATACGGCGTTGATTTCAACCGCAAGTTCTTCACGTGTCATAACTCTCCTCAAACTTTATGTGAATAAAAATCCAGAACTATAGCGGCGTTAGTTCCTCCGAATCCAAAGGAATTTGAAAGAATATAACGGAGTTTTCCCGGCTGGGTTCCGCGCACCACATTAATTCCGGCGCACTCCGGATCAGCTTCCTCAAAGTTAAGATTGGGGGCGATGAAGCCGCCCTCCGCCATAAGTATGCAGTAAATAAGCTCGCTGGCCCCTGCCATCCAGCATTCGTGTCCGGTCATGGACTTCGTAGAGGAAACGGGAACCGCCGTTCCGAAAACGCGGCCGATCATTTTTGCTTCGGCGGCGTCGCCTATCGGAGTGGAGGTGGCATGGGCATTTATATAATCAACCATTTCCGGGATTATTCCGGCATCAGCCAGCGCCCGGCGCACAGCTCTTTCCGAACCTTCGCTGCTTGGAATAGACAGGTTTTGCCCATCCGACGAAAAACCATAACCCCGGATAACGGCGCGTATCCGTGCTTTGCGTTTAAGCGCATATTCCATATCCTCCAGCACAAGACAAGCCCCTCCGCCGCTGGGAACAAGGCCGTCCCTTCCGCGGTCAAACGGGCGGGAAGCCTTTTGGGGCGCGTCTTCACGCAAAGAAAAGGCGTTGAGGGCGTCAAAAGCCGCCATGGACTCCCAGCCGGTTTCCTGCGCCCCGCCCGTGATTACGATGTCCTGAAGACCGGAGCGGATGAGCATGACGCCCTGCCCCACGGCGTGGGCCCCGCTGGCGCAGGCGGCGCTCAACGTCCAGCAGGCGCCGCGGATACCCAGCCGGGTCCCGAGGTTCATGGTTACCGAAGAATTCATTCCCTGGAAAACACGCCCGCTTCCCATGAACCGGGTTTCTTTTTCCTTGCGCAGGATATCCACGGCTTCCACCGCCGAAGAAATACAGCTGTCGTTCCCGAAAACAATGCCGCAGCGCCCGGAGCCAAGCGCCTCGGAGGAAAGTGAAGCGCCCGCGATGGCGTCGTGTGCCGCAAGATGGCCGTATAAGGCGGGTTCCCCCATCGTTTTAAGCGCCTTGCGGTCAAGCCCGTAATCGGCGGGATTAACAGCCCTAATCTTCCCTGTTAAACCGGAACGGAAGCCCAGGCGCTTGCGCTCAAGGTCCATCACTATCCCGGAACGCCCCCGGCGGAGAGAATCACCTACCTCGGCGGCTGTCAGGCCTATTGAAGAGATGATGCCGATCCCTGTGACCGCGACCTGGCGTTTAGCGTTGTTTGTCATTGTTGCCCGGTGTTGCCTGATCCCCCTGCCCTTACATGTAAATCCCGCCGTTCACGGGAATTACCGCTCCTGTGATGTACCCCGCGCAAGGGGAACATAAAAAAGAAACGACTGCGGCGACTTCTTCAGGGGTTCCCAGTCTTCCCACGGGGATTCTTTTGATAATCTGTTCAACTGGAAGGCCGGCCAGCATGCCTGTAGCGATAAAACCCGGAGCCACGGCATTCACTGTTATGCCGCGCTTCGCGATTTCGGCGGCAAGCGCTTTTGTGGCGCCAATAAGCCCGGCTTTGGCCGCGGAATAGTTGACCTGTCCTGCAAGCCCCGCCTGCCCGGCTGTGGAAACAATATTAATGATCCTGCCTTTCCTTTTCAGCAACATTTCCTTAATGACAGGACGGGTTATATTATAGAATCCGTTAAGATTGGTGTCAATAACGCTCCGCCATTCTTCATCCTTCATCCAGACCAGCAGGGAATCCGCGCGGATTCCCGCATTATTGATCAATATGTAAAAAGGACCGTGAACTTCTATCCAGGCGCTTACCGCGCTACCGGCTTCCTTTTTAGAAACATCAAAGCAAAGAAGTTCAGCGGAACCTCCCGCTTTTTTTATTTCTTCCAGTACCTCTTCCGAAGCCCTGCCGGCTTTTCGGCAGTTTATTACCACATGGAATCCATCCTTAGCCAGGGAAAGGGCGATGGCCCTGCCTATTCCCATGCTTCCGCCGGTTACAAGGGCTGTCTGCGTATCCATAAATCTCCTTTTTTGTAACTACTGGTTGTCAGCCGAGCGGCGGCGGGCTTGCCCTGCGCACCCTTGCGGATGGGGGGCCCCGCTTCGG
>CAZYFL010000201.1:0-4735 GCA_964646805.1 uncultured Elusimicrobiaceae bacterium
CTGCCCAGATTTTTCTCTGGGGAGAAATAGGCCGGCACCGGCGATCTGGCGGAAAAAGCCGGGCCCTTCCCTCCGTCGGGGGAAGACGCCTGGGCGCGGGCGCCGGGGCGCCAACAGGCCAGCAGAGCTGCCGCTAACAAATAACGTCTATTGTAAATTCCCATCGTGCTGCCTTTAGGTGGATACTACCTGCCTGCCTGCCGGTAGATAGCCTAAACAGCATGAGTAGTTTCCTACCTTTTCAATATTTGTATTACCCTGTCGAGATCATCCAGCGAAAAGTACTGTATTATTATTTTACCATTCTGCGGGCCGGGTCCGGGGCAGACTTCCACCTTGGTGCCCAGGGTTTTTTCAAGCGATGACTCCAACTCCGCCACCTCGGGCGTGCGGCGGGAAGCGGCACGCGGAGCCCTCGGTTTGTCGGCATGGAAGCCTTTAGCAAAACTCTCCACGTCGCGCACGGAAAGCTTATCGGTCATTATCCGCCGGTAAAACTCGCGGCGCCTGGCTGAATCCGGGATAGAGATAAGCGCGCGGGCATGCCCCTCGCTGATGGCGCCGGATTGTACGCCATGGCGTATATCCTCGTCCAGCTCAAGCAGCCGCAGCGTGTTGGACACGGCGCCCCGGGACTTCCCCACCCGTTTGGCTATGTCGGCTTGTGAAACGCCGAAGCCATCCATCAGCTGCCTGTAGGCCAAAGCGGTATCCACCGCGTTTAGGTCCTCGCGTTGTATATTCTCCATCAGCGAAAGTCCCAGTTTCTGCTCGTCATCCAGATTTTTTTTTACGATGACGTCTATTTCCGTCAGGCCGGCCAGTTTTGCGGCGCGTAGGCGGCGCTCGCCGGCTATCAACTCGTAGTCATCTTCGCTAATGTCTTTCCAGACCGAGATGGGCTGCAACAGCCCCCTCTCCTTAATGGAGTCGGCCAATTCCGCCAAGGCCGCCTCGTCAAAATTGCGGCGCGGCTGGTAGCGGTTTGGGCGTATCATTCCAACCGGAATCCTCTGCACCATATCCCCTGAAATGTCGTTATCATGAATCCTGGTGATAAGGGAATCTATTCCCCTGCCTAAAGCTTTTCTCATAGTAGAATCTCCTTTGATAAAAACATTTTTATCCTCCCAAATCATACTCAAGCTCAGCCTCTTCGTTTACATAGAGGTTGGAATTTTTATACACCGAAATGTCCACGCCGCGTCGCTCAAGAAACTCAAGCGTGAGTTCCTTATAGGCCAGCGCCCCGCGGGAACTGGGGTCGTAAACAAAGATGGGTTGGCCAAAACCGGGGGCTTCGGCCAAGCGCACATTGCGCGGGATGACGGTCTTATAAAGCCTGTCGCCGTAATATTTCCCGATCTCCCCCTTCACCTGGTTGGCCAGGTTTATGCGGGAATCATACATGGTTATGACCCCACCATCTATCTTCAGCCCGGGATTAAGGGCATGGCGTATCTTTTCCACGGTATTCATAAAATAGGCCAACCCCTCCATGGCGTAGAATTCGCATTGAACCGGAGTGAGAACGGAATTTGCGGCGTTAAGGGCGTTAACGGTGAGTAACCCCAGGGAAGGTGGGCAGTCTATTACTATAAACTTGTACATTCCCTTTACTTTCTCCAGTGAGCGTTTAAGAACAGACTCGCGGGAGAATTCGCTTACCAGTTCTATCTCAGCGCCGGCAAGATTGTGATTGGTGGGAATAATATCCAGCCACTCCACAGAGGTCTGGTGTATAGCCGATCCCGCCGGCGTCTTACCGCAGAGCACGTCGTAAATGTTCTTATTGTTTTTGGTTATATCTACGCCAAGCCCGGAGGTTGCGTTGCTTTGAGGGTCAAAGTCTACAAGGAGCGTCTCGTAATCAAACGCCGCCAGGGCCACAGCCAGGTTAATGGCCGTGGTGGTCTTCCCCACCCCGCCCTTCTGGTTCGCTATCGCCACTATTTCAACCATACAGACTCCTATTGCCAGCGCGATTTGTTTTCACGTGAAAACACAATCCACAACCACAAGCTAGTTTATTCTATAGTTTTAATTCTGAGCAAGTCAAGGCTTCCCTAGAATTGTCTAGAATTGTCTAACGCAACATGAGGCTGAAAATGCTGGCTCCTGGTGCATGTCGCTGGACAGGCGCTCATTATTTCCTGTCCATGCGCTTTGCGGCCTCCTCCGCGTCTATCTCTCCTTTTTCCAGATCCTCCAGAACCTTAGAGACATTGCCGCGTTTTTCCCTGCGTTGGCCGCTGAATTTATGCCCCCACCAGTGCCGGCCAAAAAGAGCATCCCATATAGACATCAAGCCAATACCCACTATTACAATGGGCCAGTCCCTGCTAAATCTAAACGAAAGATTTACATAGCCGAGATTACTCGCCCAAATCAGTCCGCCTATTGAGACTATAACCAGTCCCCAAAAAAACTTCCGCATACTGAAAGCAAACATACTCCCTCCTCAATGTGTAGCGTTGCATAGCGCCGCACGCTTTACTCTATAAATATCTCAATCTTATCCCCGCCGTCCTGCACATCTACTATTTTCATAGGCTCCTGGTTATTTATGGCCTCTTGTATTTTATCCAGGTCAACGTCGTAGCCCTTATCCGCAAGTTTGGACTTTATTTTAGTCTCGATAAACGGAGCCATAAACTTGGCCCAGCCAAGCGGCATATTAACATTCACCTTTGGCTCGGCGCTACCGCTCTCATAGACGCGTATGCGCAACGTCCGCCCCTTTCCGCTTCCCACGCTTTTCGGGGCGGTTTTCCCCAACGCCTCCAGCAAATCCATAGTTTCGGCGGAAGATATTTTTTTTTCTTCCAACATCTTAAGTATCCTCAGTTTTTCTTCATTCATACATTCTCCTTTAATCCTCAAGTCCTCTCAGCAGCCCTATCGCTTCCTGGGCCGTTATTCCCCCACGCTCCAGCCTTTCCAGTATCTCCAGACGGCGTTTCTTAGCCTCCGCCTGCAGGCTCCCCAACCCCAGCCTGTTAAGTAGTGCGTCAAGCCTGCCCTTTACCGTGGGGTAGGATATGTTGAGTTGCCGCTCAACCTCCTTAATGTTGCCGCGCGCCGCCAGAAAAACCTTCAGAAAACTTTCATCTTCCGCCGCCAGCGCTGCGAAAAGCGGTAGCTCAAAACTCCCTTTCATGGTTGTCTTACAATCCGAACAGCACAATTCCGTTACCAAGACCTTTCCACTACAAGAGGGACACTTATTAGGAATATTCATATTGTTAATACTTTCATTAATTTTATCAATTTTTTTATCTCTGTATTTAAAGTATAACAAACATAACAAAGAATGTCAAGACCTTTCTTGACAATTTTAAAAAATAAAAAAATGGGGGGGGAGATAAAAAAGGCCGGGCGTAAGCCCGGACCTCTTTGTGGTATTCTCGCCGACGTTAAGAAACAGCCCGGCGGCGGAGAAAATTATTTTCCCTTTTCTATGGAGATAAAGGGCACACCAGCTCCTACATAACCCGGCAACACGCCGTTCCATTTTTCTATAGCCTTAAGCTGCGCGTCCACCTTGCGCAGTTCTATCAGCGCGGGGGTAACCTGTTCGCGCTGCATGCGCAGGGCCTCGGCTTCGCCGCGCGATTTGGCTATCTGCTGTTCGGCATCGCGTTTGGCTTTTTCCACCAGTTTTCCGGCCATCTGGGCCTGCTGGTCCGCCACCTGTTTATCTTCCACGGCTCGCAGGAACTGTTCGGTAAAGTCCAGGTCCACGACGGAAATATCAGTAACTATGATCTCTTTTTTTGTAAGCCGCTCTTTCACCTCATTATTAATTTCCTGCACAAGCGCATTGCGCTCCGAGATGACCTTTTCGGCGGAGTAGCGGGCCGTTATAGCCTTGAAGACTTCCTGTACCGCCGGGTCCACGATATTCTCTACATAATTGGGGCCGAGGTTTCGGTAAATGCTGACGGCGGTTTCTTTCTGTATGCGGTGATTCACAACCAGATGCGCGTTCATGGTCTGCAGGTCCTTTGAGAAGGCCTGCGTTTTAATATTAGCGCGCTGTATCTGTATGGAGAACTTGGTAATCCCCTCAAGGAAAGGCAGCTTGAAATGCATGCCCTCGCTGTAGGAGTCCACTATGGCCCCGAGGCGGGTCTTTATAGCCACCTCGCCGGGCGGGACTATAAAGAAAGTTGAAAACGCCAGCGCGGCTGCGATAACCGCCACAACCGGCAACAGCAGTTTCCCTGTAAAGTCTTTTTCCATTTTACCTCCGCCCCGTTTATTAAATTTATCCGCAACTTCTTTTTTAAATGCTTCCACAACGTCGTTCAGGTCATCAAAAAAAGAGTCATTCATATAAAGATTGTACATAATAAACCTGCGGTTCAGACGTAAATATTCGGTAAACCGGTAAACGGGTGCACTACCTCCATCTCGCTTGACTTTTTAATATCTGTATGCTATTATATTATATGAGCATACAGATTAAATCACGACAGTTAAGCGCTCTCCGCCAGAAGCTGACGCAATTCCCGGACATATCCAGACAGGCATTCTCCCCGTTTCTGGGCAGTTCCCCCATGACCAGAGGGACGCTTTACAGGCTACGCCGCAAATGCTCCAAACCCAATTGCCGCTGCGCCCGGGGCGAACTGCATAGCAGCCTGGTCCTGACCGCCAGTGTTTGCGGTAAAACGAAGCTTTGGACCGTCAGCGGGGAGCAGGCCGAGCGCTTGCGCGAGTCCACAGAAGA
>CAZYFL010000202.1:0-4704 GCA_964646805.1 uncultured Elusimicrobiaceae bacterium
CGACTTCTGACTCCTGACTCCTGAATTCTGACTACTGGCTACCTGAGCAGTTACGTATTAAAGACTAAATCAATAGACGACCTTTATTCCGGATATTGACGTCTGTACCCGCAAGTCTATAAAATAGCAATTCTGGGGCTCTTTTTACAGACTGCGCTGCTACTTCCTAGACAGATGGGATATCTCCATGAATTCTTTTACGCCTTTGTTTTCCGACTGGCGGAATCTGGCGGGCTCGGACACCTCTACGAATTCCCCCCCGTAAAGCATGGCCACCCGGCTTGAAATCTCAAGCGCGAGCTTTAAATCGTGCGTAACCACTATTGAAGTGATGTCCAGCTTGGCGCGCATATCCAGGATAAGTTCCTTAACCATGCCCGAGGTTACGGGGTCCAGGCCGGTGGTCGGCTCGTCGTAAAGCATATATTTCGGCTCTGCGGCCACGGAACGGGCCAGCGACACGCGCTTCTTCATGCCTACGGAAAGTTCCGAAGGCTTTAAATGCTCCACATCCTTAAGCCCCACCAGAGCGAGTTTTTCTTTCACTATGCGCGGGTAATCTCCTTCCGGAATGTCGGTAAGATATTTCAGGCCGAAAGCGATATTTTCCATAACGGTAAGGGAATCAAACAGCGCGCCCTCCTGGAAAAGATAGCCGAAACTGCGCCGTACGCGCGCCAGGGTAAATTCGTTAGAGGTAGAACCGATATCCTGTCCGTCCACAATTATCCTCCCGCTCTCCGGCTTAAGCAGGCGTATCAGACATTTAATAAACGTACTCTTGCCTATGCCAGACGGGCCGATAACGCTGAACAACTCCCCCTCCTTAATGTCTACGGAGATGTCCTTAATTACGATCTTTTCCCCAAAAGCCTTGTTCAGTTTCCGTATCTCAATCATAAAATTTCTCTAATCCATACCGTTTTCTCTTCCACTTCCCCAAGGGACGGGGATGGGGTTGCCCTGAAGCCGCTTTGCGGATGGGGGGCCCCGTTTCGGGGGGAAACCACGCAAGGGTTTCCTGCGCGGCGTAAGGGCAATCCCATCCCTGGCCCGTTCCTATTCATTTTCTCTTCCACTTCCCCAAGGGACGGGGATGGGGTTGCCCTGAAGCCGCTTTGCGGATGGGGGGCCCCGTTTCGGGGGGAAACCACGCAAGGGTTTCCTGCGCGGCGTAAGGGCAATCCCATCCCTGGCCCGTTCCCCCTCATATCCCCACCGCCACCAGCAGCGCGCTTATGAAATAGTCCATTACCAGCACCAGCACCATACTGGCCACCACGGCCTCCGTGGTGGCCTTGCCCACCCCCTCGGCGCCGCCCCTGGTGTTAAGCCCTTTGTAACAGGATACGGTAGCTATCATGAAGGCAAAGAAAAAAGTTTTAAGAAAGCCATGCATAAAGTCGCCTATATCAAGAAAGGTGAAAATATCGTTCATGTAGACTGACGGCGAAACCCCCAATTTCACCGTTGCGACAAGGCAGCCGCCCAGTATCCCGATAAAATCGGCAAAAACCGTGAGTAGCGGCAATGTTATCATGAAAGCTATGTAGCGCGGCACCAGCAGATAGCGCGTCGGATTGGTGCCCAGCGTGTAAAGAGCGTCTATCTGCTCTGTCACTTTCATAGTGCCTATCTCAGCGGTAACCACCGCGCCCGCGCGGCCGGCCACCACCACCGAAGTCATCACCGGCCCCAGTTCCTTCAGTATTGAGAAGGCGACCATGGTGCCTATAAACATCGGCTCGTTGAAAAGATTTTTCATGGATTGGCCCATCTGCAGGGCCAGCACCATGCCGGTGAAAAAGCTGGTCAGCACGGTAACGGTCATCGAGTCCACGCCTATCTTAACCGCCTGCCTGGCGGTCTCCCGTGCCTCAAATCTGGAGCGGAAAAACCAGAAAACAATGGACTTAAGCATCAGCGCCGCCGAGCCCATAGCCCCTGCCAGACTCAGGAATTCGCGCCCGACATGTTCAATTATGGGGGATTTCATTCCACATACACCCTCGGCACCCTAGCAGAGATAAGCGTAACTATTTCATAGGTTATGGTGTCGGCCAGGTCCGCCAGTTCCTGCGCCGTAACCTCCTGCTCCCCCTGGCGGCCCAGCAACACCGCCTCCGATCCGACGGCGGCATCCTTTACTGCGGTCACGTCCACCATGGTCATATCCATGGTGACATTGCCAAGTACGCGGCAGCGCAACCCGCCTATCAGCACGTCCGCCCTGTTGGAGAACCGGCGTATATAGCCGTCGCCGTAGCCGACAGGGATGGTGGCTATTTTCATGGGCCGATCCGCTCTGAAAGACTTGTTATAGCTGACACACGCACGTTCGCGCACGTTTTTTATAAAAACAATGCTGGTCTTAAGCGACAGGGCCGGTTCAAAACCTTCGGCTAGGCCGTAGGCCGCTATGCCGCAGCGCACCATGTCGCGGCGGCTTTCCGGATAATTCATGGCCGCGCAGGAATTTGCCGCGTGCAGGATAAGGCCGCGCGCCCCGCGCGCCGTCAGCTCCGCCGCAGTCTCGTCAAAAAAGCCGAGTTGCTCTTTGGTGTACTGCGGGTCGGTGTCGGCGCTGGAAAGATGTGTGTACATGCCGGCCACGGAAACAGCGTCGGAGGCGGAAAGCTCGTCGTAAATTTTAAGCGCCGACGGCTTGCGCGCGCCTATGCGGCCCATGCCGGTTTCAAGCTTTATGTGGCAGACGGCTAATGCCCCCAGTTTGCGGGCCGCGTCAATAACCTTACGGGCCGCATCAAGGCTTGCTACGGTCACCATCAGGTCCGCGTTTATGGCCTCCACGAAGCTCTCAAAAGGGTAAAGGCTGCCCAGCACCAGCGCCGGGCTTACTATGCCTGCGGCGCGCAGGGCCAGGCCCTCCTCCACGGAAGACACTCCAAAGCCCCAAGCCAGTTTCTCCCTCTCGGCCAGGCGGGTGAGCTCAATGGCGCCGTGGCCGTAGGCATTAGCTTTGACCACAAAAAGCAGCCGCGCGGGCGCGGCTGTACTTTTAAGTTTCTGCAGGTTTTTCCTCACGGCTGAAAGCCGTATTTCGGCGCGGGTAGGGCGCAGACTGCGCACGGCGGCTATTGAATCGGCGGGCATGTTTGAGGACAAAGGTCAAAAGCTAAAGACTTAAGTAAGGCCAGGAAGGGGGGGAAACAACTTATCCCGGTCGGTTTTTGCAGTCCTTCATCTCTCATGCTTCATCCTTAATATTCTTGCGGTAAATCTAAAAAACCGCCTCTTCGGCCACCGATTCCATCGCGTCAACAATCGGATTCTCAAACCTGGTAAACTCGTGAAAGAAAGCCAGTTCCACGTCGCCCACGGGCCCGTTGCGCTGTTTGGCCACAATAAGAATGGCCTTGTTTTGAATAGTGGGGTCTTCCCTCTTATAATACGCTTCCCTGTGTATAAGGCCCACCACATCGGCATCCTGCTCAATGGAACCGGAATCGCGAAGATCGGAAAGCTGCGGGCGGTTTCCCTCGCGCGCTTTGTCCTCGCTGCGGCGGTTCAACTGCGAAAGCGCCATCACCGGCACATCCAGGCTGCGGGCTAAATCTTTGAGCAGACGTGAAATTTCGGAAACTTCCTGCTGGCGGCTCTCGGAGCGGCCGGGACCGCGGATAAGCTGCAGGTAATCCACAATTATCAGACCGAGCGTTTTGTTTTCAGCCTTAAGCTGCGTCATCAGCTTGCGGGTGCGGTTGCGTATCTCCAGTATGGTAAGGCCCGGCGAGTCGTCGATATAAAACGGGGCGCGCGAAACTTCTCCGGTGTAGCGGGTAAGCTTCGGCCAGATCTCGCGCGGCAGACGCCCGTTGCGCACCCCGCCCAGGTTGGCGCGGGCGGCGGAGCAGATCAGCCTCTGCATGATGGAATATTTATTCATTTCCAGCGAGAAGAAGGCCGTAGGGATGTTTTTTTCAACGCAGGCGTGATACGCGATGTTCAGAGCCATGGCGGTTTTGCCCTGGCTTGGGCGCGACGCCAGTATTATCAGGTCCGACTTCTGCAAACCGCCGGTCATGTCGTCCAGCCTGGTAAAACCGGTCGGCACGCCGGTGATGGAGTTGCGGTTGGAATAATATTTTTCTATGCGGCCCAGCACTTCGGTGGCCAGTTCGGAGACGGAACTGAAGCCGTGGGAGGTGTTGCGCTGCGCCACAGCCAGCACCTGTTCCTCGGCGAAATCCATTATCTTGTTGACGTCTTCCGCGCCGTCGAAAGATTTTTCCACTATATTCGTGGACACGCGGATAAGTTCGCGCAACAAAGCTTTTTCCTTTACTATCTGGGCGTAAGCCTGCGTGTGAGCCGCCGTGGAAACCTTCTCCATCAGGTCGGACAGATATTTCTGCCCCCCCAGCTCCTCCAGGCGGCCGTTCTTCTTAAGCTCTTCGGAGAGGGTGACCACGTCCACCGGCAGGCTGCGCGCGCGCAGATCCAGGATGGCCTCGTATATCTTGCGGTGTATATCGCTGTAGAAATGCCTGGGCTGGAGGACTTCGGTGACGTTATCTACGACCTCTTTCTCAATAAGCATGGCTCCGAGGACGGCCATTTCCGCCTCGGAAGAATGTGGAGGAACCTTGCTGTAGGTCATATCTTAAAAGCCTCTTTTTCAGTGTTATGCGTAACTACTCAGGTAGACAGAATTCAGGAGTCAGAATTCAGAATAGCCTGCGA
>CAZYFL010000203.1:0-4689 GCA_964646805.1 uncultured Elusimicrobiaceae bacterium
CCCGCCCGGCCCCCCCCCCCGCGGGGGGGGGGGCCCCCCCCCCCCCCCCCCGCCACTCGCAAGGATAACCTGAGAGTAGTTACGTTGAAATAGAGAAGGAGATCTGATGTATCTGACGGAAGAACATGCGCTCATAAGAACCGCTATAAGGGACTTCGCGCAGAACGAGATAAAGCCATTAGCGAAAGAGCTTGACGAAAAGGCCGAGTTTTCAGTAGAGCTTACGAAGAAGATGGGGAAAATCGGCCTCCTAGGCATGACGGTTCCGGAGAAATACGGCGGGCAGGGTTATGATTACCTGTCCTATATTATCGCGGTTGAGGAACTGGCAAGGGTTGACGGCTCGCAGGCGGCTACGGTTGCGGCGCATAATTCGCTGGGAATAGGACCGCTTAATTATTTCGGGACCGAGGAGCAGAAAAAGAAATACCTGCCGGCGCTCTGCGCCGGCGAGGGCTTGTGGGCGTTCGGGCTGACCGAGCCGGATGCCGGCTCCGATTCCAGAGGCACCAAAACCACCGCCCGATTAACCGGAGGAAACTGGGAGATAAACGGTTCAAAAATATTCATAACTAACGCCTCCTCAGCGCTGGCGAAAGGCGCTACGATCCAGGTAGTGACGGATAAAAAAGGCGAGGAAAAAGAATTTTCCACCCTAATCGTGGAAAAGGGAACGCCGGGGTATACCCAGAAAACAATGCACGGCAAGCTGATGTGGCGGGCATCGGATACGGCGGAATTATATTTTGACAACTGCAAAGTGCCGGAAGAAAACCTGCTTGGCAGGCGGGGCGACGGATCAAAGATAATGCTGAGCACGCTGGATAACGGGAAGCTGTCAATAGCCGCCATGGGGTTGGGCCTCGCCCAGGGCGCGTTTGAGATGGCCCTTAAATACTCGCAGGAAAGGCGGCAGTTCGGCAAGCCGCTCTGCAAGTTCCAGGCGACGGCGTTTAAGCTGGCCGACATGGCGATGAAGATAGAGCTTGCCAGGAACCTGCTTTACAAGGCCTGCTGGCTGAAAGATAACGACCGGCCTTTCGCCAAAGAGTCCGCCATGTCCAAGCTCTATTGCTCGGAAGTAGCCGCGCAAACGGCGGATGAGGCCGTACAGATCCACGGGGGTTACGGTCTGATGAAAGATTTTGACGTTGAAAGATTTTACAGGGACCAGAGGCTTTTACGGATAGGCGAGGGCACCTCTGAAATCCAGAGAATGGTTATAGCGCGCCATATCGGCTGCTGATCAGGCTATCAATGAAAAATATTTTTTTACAGGAAGTCGGAATCCGCGACGGGATACAGGGAGAAGCGGCCATAGTCCCTACCGAACGAAAAATACAATGGGTAACGGAACTGCTGGATTCCGGGATTGACATAATACAGCTGGGAGCTTTCGTCCGCGCCGGAAAAGTGCCCCAAATGGCCGATACCGAAACCCTTTTCCGGCATTTCAGGGGACAGGGCGGAAAACCCGGAACCGCGAAATTCTCAGCCCTGGTACTGAACGAAAAAGGCCTGGAGCGCGGCATGCAGTGCGGCGTTGAGATATTCTGCATGGGTTCTTCGGCCAGCGAAACCCATAGCCGTGAAAACACCGGGATGGGCGCGGACGAGGCCGCCGGGCGCATCGCCGCCATGGCGGGTTCGGCGCTGAAGGCAGGGAAAGCGGTACAAGCCTCTGTACAGTCGGCCTTCGGTTGCGGCTACGAGGGCCCCGTTCCGGAGGAAAAAGTCCTGGCTATAGTGAAGCAATACTTTGAGGTGGGAGTGCGCAACGTGGGACTTTCCGACACGGCGGGCCACGCGAATCCGTTGCAGGTGCGTGAAATGTTCACGGCCATTTCAAAACTGGAGCCGGAAGCGGAACTTTCCTGCCATTTCCACAACGCCTACGCCCTGGGTCTGGCGAATTGCTGCTTTGCCCTAGAAGCGGGGGTTACGTACTTTGAAACCTCCCTAGGCGGGCTGGGCGGCTGTCCGTTCACGCGGCTGCCGTCAGGGAATGTCTGCACGGAGGACTTCGTCCACACTTTGCAGAGGATGGGCCTGCGCGCGGATATAAAACTTGAAGCGCTTGTAGCGGTCGCCCGCGATGCGGCCGTATTTTTTGACCGGCAGCTACCAGGTTCCATTATGAAAACAGGATCGATAGTGGGGTTTAATGGCCCTAAGGGAGCAAATTAAAAATGGAACAGATCAGCCTTATGAGAAAACGATTCAAAGCTCTGGTTCGCGGGGGCGGCGTGGCGCTTCCGGGCGCGTTCAACGCCCTTACCGCCAGGCTTATCAGGAGAGCGGGGTTCAAAGGCGTATACATCTCAGGCGCGGGCCTGAACAACAGCGCCGGTTTTCCGGACATAGGCATGCTGACGCTGACCGAATTCGCGACTATGGCCGGGTATATAGCCCGGGCCGCGGACCTGCCCTGCGTATGCGATGCGGACACCGGTTTCGGCGAGGCGGTTAATGTTTCAAGGTGTGTCAAGGAGCTGGAGCAGGCCGGGGTAGCCGGGATTCATATTGAAGACCAGGTATTTCCCAAGCGTTGCGGCCACTTGGCCGGCAAACAGCTGATCCCGCTGGAACAGATGGTCAGGAAGATAAAAACGGCCGTCCTCAGCCGGGGGGATAAAAATTTCCTCATTATCGCCCGCACCGACGCGCGCTCCGCTGAAGATTTCAGAAAAGCCGTAGAGCGCGCCCGCGCCTATGCCCAGGCCGGAGCCGACGTGATTTTTCCCGAAGCGCTCAAAAACAAGGCGGAGTTCGCGGACTTTGCCCGGAAGGTCAAGACCCCGCTGCTGGCCAACATGACGGAGTTCGGCGTCTCCCCCCTCCTGAGCTCTAAGGAACTTTTTGAGCTGGGCTACAAAATAGTCATTTACCCTATGGGCGCCTTCCGCACCATGATGAAAGCCTGCGAAGGCTTTTACGCCTCCCTCCGCCAAGCCGGCACCCAGGCGGCCCTGCTGGACAAAATGCAGACCAGGGAAGAACTCTATGCGCTGCTGGATTACGACAGCTATGCCAGGCTGGATGAGAAAGCCTACGGCGGGTTCCGGAGGGCGAAATGAGTCACATATCTAATGTCAGGCCTGAACCGGACGCGGTGATTTTTAAAATAGCGGATTACGCAGATCAGTACCGGTTGACCAGCGCCGAGGCGTTTGAGACTGCGCGTTACTGCCTGATGGACAGCCTGGGTTGCGCCATCCTCGCTTTGCGCTTCCCTGCCTGCGCCAAACTCCTCGGTCCGGTAGTCGCAGGGACAACAGTCCCGGGCGGAGTCCGCGTCCCGGGCACGAATTTTATTCTGGATCCAGTGCAGGGGGCTTTTAACATAGGGACGATGATCCGCTGGCTGGATTATAACGACACCTGGCTGGCGGCGGAGTGGGGGCACCCCTCGGACAATCTCGGGTCCATTCTGGCGGTTGGCGATTATGTGGCGCAGAAGCGCCGCAGGGAAGGTCTCGCCCCGCTGCTGATGAAAGATATCCTGACGTCCCTCATCAAAGCGCATGAGATACAGGGAATCCTCGCCCTGGAAAACAGCTTCAACCGTGTCGGGCTTGACCATGTGGTGCTTGTGAAAGTCGCCTCGGCCGCGGTTGCAACCGGACTTCTCGGTGGAACCAGGCAGCAGATCATTGACGCGGTTTCCCAAGCCTGGGTTGATGGGCAAAGCCTGCGGACCTACCGGCATGCGCCCAATACAGGGTCTAGGAAATCGTGGGCGGCCGGGGACGCATGCGCACGGGCGGTGAAACTGGCCTGGATGACGCTGCAGGGCGAGCCGGGCTGCCCATCCGCGCTGACAGCGAAGACCTGGGGCTTTTACGACGCGCTTTTTAAGGGAAAGGAATTCTCGCTGCCGCAGCCTTTCTCTTCCTATGTGATAGAAAACGTGCTCTTCAAGCTCTCTTTCCCGGCCGAGTTCCACGCCCAGACCGCGGTGGAATGCGCCGTAAAGCTGCACCCGCTGGTGAAAGACAGGCTCGGCGAAATACGCGAGGTGCGCGTTCACACCCACGAATCGGCTTTGCGGATAATAGACAAGAAAGGCCCGCTGCACAATCCGGCCGACCGCGACCATTGCCTGCAGTATATGACGGCGGTCGGGCTCATTTTCGGAGGGCTGGAGGCCGATCATTACGAGGATGCCGCAGCCCGCGATCCCAGGATAGACGCGCTTCGCGACAAATTCATTCTGACGGAGGAACCCCGCTATTCCAGGGAGTACCTGGAGCCGAGCAAGCGGTCCATAGCCAATGCCGTTCAGATTTTTTTCCGGGACGGGACCGGCACGGAAAAGATAGAAGTGGAATATCCCCTCGGCCATCGCCGCAGGAGGAAGGAAGGCATTCCCCAACTGATGAAAAAACTGGAGACGAACTTAAAAACCCTGTATCCCGCTCCCAGGTGCGGGGCGATCATGGCTTCGTTTTCCGACCCCGTGAAATTTGAGAACACGCCCGTAGAGCAATGGATGGATCTTTTGACCGTCTGACTTCATGTTGTCCGCAGATTTTTTTATGGTAGACTATGTCCACTAACCTGAAAACTACAGTTAGAGCGGAATAATCGTCGGAGGCCGGCGGATTTTTTTATTCCGTCTTTCCGGCGGAAGCCGGAATCCAGGTCTCGTCGGGATATGGACACCGGCTTTCGCCGGTGAGACGAGCC
>CAZYFL010000204.1:0-4688 GCA_964646805.1 uncultured Elusimicrobiaceae bacterium
GTTTTGCCCCGCGAACCCCGGAAGATGGAAACCCTTGCGTCGGTTTCCCCCCGCCAAGCGGGGCCCCCCCTTCCGCAAGGGGTTCGCGAAACAAAACCCCTGCCAACCCTCCACTACCTGAGTAGTTACGGATAGGTAAATGGATTTCATCTTTTCCGGCTTCCAGAAGGCCCTGCGCTTAATATTTTCCGGTAATGCGGAGATCTTTGCCATCGCGCGGTTGTCGCTGACAGTTTCCCTGCTGGCCACGGCGGCCGCCGTGCTTGTCGGCGTGCCGCTGGGCAGCTGGATAGCCGTAAAGAAATTCCCGCTTAAAAAACTCCTGATAGCGCTTGTAAACACCGGCATGGGCCTGCCTCCGGTGGTGGCCGGTCTGGTGGTAATGCTTTTCCTGGCGCGCAGGGGCCCGCTGGGCTTTCTCAACTGGCTCTATACGCCGCCAGGTATGATAACGGCGCAGATCATTATAGCCCTCCCGATAATCACGGCGCTGTCCATCTCCGCCATGCAGGGAGTGGATCCGAAGTTTTATCAGCAGGTGCTCGCCCTTGGCGCCGGCGATTGGCAGGCCATAAAAGTCTGTCTTAAAGAGATACGCCTTACCGTGCTGGCCGCCGTTATAGCGGGCTTTGGCCGCCTGGTGGCCGAGGTGGGCGCGGTTATGATAGTGGGCGGAAATATCCGCCACCAGACCCGCATGCTTACCACCGCCGCCGTTATGGAAACCCAGATGGGGAATTTTGACACGGCTATAGCGCTTGGCCTGATACTTTTGACTTTAAGTTTTGCGGTCAACCTGGCCCTCACGCTGATACAGCAGGGGAAGGCGCTGCCGCGATGATAAAGCTTTCCAACCTGCGTCTGAGGTTCTATACCGGCTTTGGCCTGGCCGTGGATTCGCTCAATATCCGCGAGGGGGAAGTGTTCGTCATTATAGGCCCGAACGGCGCCGGCAAGACCACGCTGCTCAACGTCATGGCTTTATTGAGCGTGCCGTCTTGCGGATCTCTGGAGATAATGGGGAAGGACGCCCTGTCTGCCGCCAATAAGATGTTCCTGCGCCGGGCTATGTCGGTGGTCTTCTCCCAGCCCTACCTGACAAACGATACGGTTTATAACAACGCGGCTTTGCCCCTGAAACTGCGCGGGCTTCGGGACGACGGCGCGGTTGACGGGATGCTGGAACTTTTTAAGATAACACATCTTAAAGACCGCGACGCCAGAACCCTTTCACAGGGCGAAAGCCACCGCACGGCGCTGGCGCGGGCTTTTGTGACCAGGCCTAAACTGGTATTGCTGGACGAGCCTTTCTCCAACCTTGACGAGCGGGTGAAAGATTCTATAACCAGGGACCTGCGCAAAGCGGTGAAGGCATCCAATGCCACTGTGGTGCTGGTGACGCAGGACCAAAGCGGGGCGCTGACGCTTTGCGACACGCTGGCCGTTATGATTAATGGGGAAATTTTACAGCAGGGCGAGCCGCAGGATATCTTCTCGCGGCCGGTTTCGGCTGAGGTTGCCAATTTCGTCGGGGTGGAAACTATACTGCCTGGCAAGGTGGTTTCTAAAAATGATAATTTATGCGCTGTGGAGGCCGGCGGCCATAAACTGGAAGTGGTGTCGGAATACGGCGCGGGCGATTCCGTTTTTGTCTGTGTGCGGCCGGAGGATGTAAGCATTTCTGCCGGTGAGGAAGTTAACAGTATGCGCAACCATTTCAGGGGAAAAATAATTTCCATAGAACCCTGGCGTTTGGAATATAAGCTGGGTTTGGACTGCGGTTTCGGCCTGATAGCCGCGCTGACCAGGCAGTCGGTTGAAAAACTGGGCCTGAAGGCAGGCGTGGAAGTATACGCTTCGTTCAAAGCAACCGCCGCGCATTTAATTAAGAGGCACATATGATCACTTTTGAATTGGCGATAGAAACAGTTTTGAAGAACGCCCTGCCGCTGCCGGCTGTTAAAACCCGCGTGGAAGATTCGGTGGGCCGTGTTCTGCTGGAGGACATCCGCTCCGGCATAGACATGCCGCCCTTCAACAAATCCGCCGTAGACGGCTATGCGGTAAGGTCCGCTGAAGTTGAAGAGGGTCTGCCTTTGCGCAATGTCGGCCTGATCCAGGCCGGGGATGCTTTTAAGGGGAAAATCGGCCCCCGGGGTTGCGTAAAGATCATGACCGGCGCGCCGTTGCCGCCGGGCGCGGACAGCGTGGTCATGGTGGAAGACAGTTCGGAGAGCGACGGCTTCGTGAAATTCTCAAAAGCGGCCGGGAAGGGCGCGAATATCTGCCTACGCGGGGAGGATATCAAGAAAGGGTGGAAAATCCTGGCGCGCGGTACCGTGATCTCTATCTCCCATATAGCGGCCCTGTCCGCTGTGGGCCGTGCTTACGTTAAGACCGGCGCGCTGCCGAAGGTCTCGCTGGTTAATACCGGCGGTGAGTTGGCGCCTCCCGGAGAGAAGCTCGGCAAGAACCGCATTTATAACAGCAACGGGCCCATGCTTTCAGCCATGCTGAAGACCGACGGAATAATCGCCGAACCTCTGATAGTGCGCGACAGGGCCGGCAGTTTGAAGGCGGCGTTTGCGAAAGCCCTCAAGGCCGACATAGCGCTTATCTCCGGCGGCGTGTCCATGGGCGACTATGATCTGGTGCCCGGCATACTTAAGAGCCTGGGCGTGAAATGCCTTTTCCACAAGGTGCGGGTGCGGCCCGGCAAGCCGATGTTCTTCGGAGTGAAAGGCCGCAAGCTGGTTTTCGGCATACCCGGCAACCCGGTGGCGAATTTTATGGCGTACCTTGTCTATATCCGACCCGCCATACGCAAAATGGCCTGCCGCCCTGACTACGCGCCGGAATTTAAAACCGGCATTTGCGCCGGTAAGTTTGAACCGCGGACCCCGCGCAGGGCCTTGCTGCTGTCCGCCGTCAGCGCGAAGACGGAATATTCGCTGACAGAAGTTCCCAGCAACGGCTCCGCGGATATACTGGCCCTGGCAGGGGCGAATGGCTTCACAATGATAAAAGAAGGCGGAGCCATAAAAAAGAAAGGGAAAACCAGGTTTATCAGGTGGGAAGCGGCTTAGCCCCTCTTGCCTTTCGGGGGGTATGGGCACTTCGGCCTATGCATGTATGGGCCAAAAGACCCTCGGCATACTAGTCTTTACGTGTGTAAAATAGAACCGTTGAGCTGTAGAAAAATGTTCAGTCAAAAGGAAACTAAGAATGCTTAAAGATAAGAACTTTTGGTTGAAAGCGGCAACCGTACTCGCCCTCTCTTTTTCGGCTTTCCCCGCATACACAGCTTCCCCGGAAATCCCCGTTAAACACACCGCCCTCGGCGAACTCGTCTCCAGTGCTCAATTCAAAAATCTTGTGGAGCTTCCGGACGTTCCCGGGGCCGGTCTTGAAGCGGTTCTTCCTGAAACCCGCGCCGCCGCCCCCGCTCCCGGCCGCGACTTCACCCCCACGATCGAGGACGCTTCCCGCATCAAGTTCATGATGGAACTGATCTCTGATATCTATAACAACAGGCCGTTGCCCTACCCGCAGGACGGTTCTATCTTTAAAAACAAGGAAGGCAGGCTGCCCGCTCAGCAGGCCGGTTTCTACAGGGAATACACGCTGCTTACCGGCAACGCGCCGCACACGGTTGTCATAGGCGGCATCACCTACCAGGTGGCGCCGGATCTGACCGCCCGCGGTTCGGAGCGGATAGTAATAGGCGGCGGCGAGAAGATTTATTACACTCCCGACCATTACGTCCGCTTCATACAGCTCACGGTTGTTAATTGATGGCCCGGCCAAGGGAGGAAGGACTTTTCCTGGACCTTAAGGCCTGCGGAACAGCGGCGGAAGGGATAGAAAAACTATTTCCTCCGCCGTCTTATTTCACGGCTTATGTGGACGGCGCGAAGATCCGGGATAAGGCAGGGTTGATGGATGCTCTGGCGGCGGCCTTCCGTTTTCCCGCCTATTTCGGAAAGAACTGGGATGCCCTGCTGGACTGCCTCCGTTCGCTTCCCGGCGAAATCCCCGCGCAGGGCTATGTGCTTGCTGTGTGCAACTCAAAATCCTTTCTTTCCTCTTCCCCCAAAGACCTGGAAGACTTCGCCGATATAGCCGGCGAGGCCAGGTCTTTCCTTAGAGATAAATTCAAGGCAGTCTTTGTGGTGGTATTGCTCTAGAGCAGCCCTACCACTTTATAGCTTTTAACACGTTCCGGTACTCGTCCGTCCAGACCTGCCGGCCGGCAGGAACCGTGGGGGCGCTCCAGCCGGTTTTGGCGAGCTTGCGGAGATGGGCGGGGTTGGCGGTTACCGCAAGCCATTCCGAACTGAGCCGGGCCGGATCGTCCGGATCAAAAGAGATTGTCTTAACCAGGCTCTGCAGGCCCGCAGCGGACGCGGACAGGCGCAGGACGGGCACGAGGTTGAGGAAATTCGTAGAAACGTGAAAGATCATCAGCCCGCCGGGTTTCAGCCGGGAACGGTAAAGCTCCAGGGCTTCCCGGGTGAGCAGGTGGAACGGCGCCGAGCAGCCGGTAAAGGCATCCAGGTACAGGAGGTCGAAGCGGCCGGAGGGTTCTTTTTGCAGGTTTATCCGTGCGTCGCCGGTAACTATGCGCACGTCCGCCCGGCATTTTTCCAGGAAGGTAAAGTATTTGCGCGCTATATACACCACGTCCG
>CAZYFL010000205.1:0-4675 GCA_964646805.1 uncultured Elusimicrobiaceae bacterium
TTGATATTCGTCTCAAGTTCCATCCGAGTTTCCCGCTAGACTTGCTGATCCGCACTCCCTTAGCCCTACGCCGGCGCATTGCCATGGGCGATTGTTTTATGCGTGAAATTATGACGAAAGGAAAAGTGCTATATGAAGCGCATCGCGCTTGAATGGATTTCCAAGGCGGAGGGGGATTTTGCCATCGTTGAACGCGAATCCCGCGTCCGGAAAAACCGGAACAACGATGCTATCTGTTTTCATGCCCAACAATGCGCTGAAAAATATCTCAAAGCCAGGCTCTCCGAAGCGGGGAAAGCGTTTCCGAAAATTCACGATCTCACCGTTTTGCTGGATATGGTCCAGAAACTTGAGCCAATGTGGGAAGTTCACCGAAGAAATTTGGCCTTTCTGACTGATTTTGCCGTCAAGTTCCGCTATCCCGGCGAATCCGCCGATAAAACCACCGCCCTCAAAGCCCGCGACAGGTGCAAATCCTTCAGGAAAACCGCCCAGGCCTCCTATTAGAGAAAAAGAAGCTTATAAAAGACGATGAGGCGTGAGATGGCTAAGCTTCAAAAGAGATATCGTTTGAGCAAGGCATGCCATGACTCGGCCCGCTTCGCGGGGAATCCTGCAGGACTTCGGGTTAATGCGCTTTGAATACCGCTTCGCCTATCCTGTCGGCCAATTCGGGATTGTCTATGAAGGGGTTGCGGTTTCCCTGAAAATCCTCCACGAGGCCGTTGCGGCGGCGCTCATTGGCGTCGGGAGGATCCTGGCGGTTCCACTCAAGCAACATCTGGACGTTCTTCGTCCAGAAGCTGTCGTAGTCCATACCCTGTCGTATATTCTTCTCGCTGTAGCGCACCACGAAATAGAACAGCGTACGGGCCACGTTGCCTTTGACGGCATCAGCGGGTTCAAAGCCTTCCTTGCCGAGTTTGGATCCGGCCGAGGTGCTGTAAGCGGCTTCTGAAACTCGGGCAAACTTGAAGTTGCCGCGGCGGCTGTTGGGGGTAACGAAGGTGGGAGACAGGTTGTGGAGGTCCGCCACCATGGGGAGCTCGCTGTTAAAGTAGCCCTGGGGCCAGATATGCTCCGTGTTTATGAAGCCGTCCACTGCGCCGTCGCCGTTGGCATCCCCCTCTTCCTTATAATCATCGCCGTTATCGCTGGAGCCGCTCACGCAGACCTGGGAATAGAAGGTTATTATTCCGGGGCCGCCGTTGCAGCCGACATTGTCGGCCTTTGAATACATGAAGGACTTGGAATTCTTATAGGATGGCTGGGTGCGGGCTGCCGGCGCGGCGGTCTCATGCAGGTAGGAGAAGAGCTGCCCGCCTGACAGCGTATCAGGCGGGGCGCGATTGCCGTTGTAGCTGAGGGGGGTTTCGGGGGCCGGGGCTGAGAACGAAAAACCCGCCGTTGAACCTCTAAGAGCATCAAGGGCGGGCGTCGGCTGGGCGGCAGGGGAAGTGAAGGGAACGATATTGAATACTAGTGGTGAGAGAAACCCTGTGAAGCGTTTCAATATCCCTCCGGATTGACCAGAATCAACTGGCTAACATTAATATTCTAGCCGATAAAATTTGTTAAGCAAGGGCCAAAGGGCCTAGACCGCAATAGGTACTTTGGCCTATACAGGAGAGCGTAATTGTGTATGAGAAAAAAGGTAACGACAGAGAGGGAGCTGGGTAGTTACGAAAAAGGTTATAATATAGACGGTATATGAAAAAACTACTCACTAAAATCGGACTCAAAGCCCTGCGCAGCCTGGGTTTGAAGAAAGAGGCTTCGGGTTTCTACGGACTAGGCATCGCCCCGAAACTAATGGATGCGCTCGATATAAAAGGCTTCGTAACCCCGACCCCCATACAGCATAAATCCATACCGATAGCCACCGAAGGCAAAGACATGGTCGGCATAGCCCAAACCGGCACCGGCAAAACAATCGCCTTCGCCATCCCCATGATACAGCGCCTGGCGGCAGGCCCCGGCAAGGGGCTGGTATTGCTGCCCACCCGCGAACTGGCCCTCCAGGTTGCGGAAGTGTGCAGGGACTTCGCCCCATTGATGGGCATGAGCGTGGCCTGCCTGATCGGCGGCGAAAGCAAGGAAGAGCAGCTTAGGGATCTTTTCAGGAAAGCCCGCATAATAATCGGCACCCCTGGCCGGGTCTACGACCATATAGAGCGCGGAGCGCTCAAGGTGCACGACGCGCGCATCCTCGTCCTTGACGAGGCTGACCGCATGTTTGACATGGGCTTCGCCCCGCAGATAAACCGCATCATACGCTGCCTCCCGAAAGAGCGGCAGACCATGCTGTTCTCGGCCACCATACCTGACGAGGTAATGAAGCTGGCCAGCCAGCATATGAAACTGCCCATACGCATAGAAGCCGCCAAATCCGGCACAGCGGCTGAGAACGTAATACAGGAACTCTATGTAGTGCGCAGCGGCTCAAAGCCGATGCTGCTATCCAAGCTTCTTGAAAAATACGCCGGCACCGTGCTGATCTTCGTGGAAACACGCTACGACGCCGCCAAGGTTACGCAGATACTTTCCTATATGGGCCACCCCGTGGCAGAAATACACTCCGATCGCACCATGGGTCAGCGCAGAGACGCTATGGCGGGGTTTAAATCCGGCAAGTACCGCATACTGGTGGCTACCGACATAGCCGCCCGCGGCATAGATGTGACCGGCATAGAGCTGGTAATAAACTACGAGCTGCCCGCCGAGGACGATGCCTATGTACACCGCATAGGCCGCACGGGCCGCGCCGGACAGCCCGGCCGCGCCATAACCTTCGCCACGCCCGGGCAGGGCGGCGACGTGCGCAGCATAGAAACCCTTACCGGCATACCGCTCACGCAGATAACCCACCCCGAAGTCCCTGTGGAAACCCTGTGGGGTTACGATCATGCGGCCTCCGGGCGCGGCTGGAATCAGCGCGCCTCCCGAAGGCCGGGCGGAGGCGGACGCCGCCGCAGATAAACCTTCTACTCCGCGGCATAGGTCTCCTGCTTTTCAAGCGAGACTGTGATGGAGCGCGCTTTAACGAACTTAAGGTACGCTTTTGCCTGGTCGCTTAAAATCCCCACGGAAACTTCAACCTTTTCGCCGGGCCCCAGCGGCTCGCTGTGATCGTAGGGACGGGACCAGATAACGGCCCCGGCTTCATTCTTGAAGACCAATATGCCGTTAAAGGAGTAAAACCGCCGGGGGGAAAGGTTTTTAAATTCGAGATAAAGCTTTATCCCAAGCTTTGCCTGGCCCGCCACCTGTTTTTTACCTTTGAAATAAACCCCTACCGGGTTTGCGGACTGCGTCTGCAACATCGGGACCGCGGACTGCGCCGCGCCATCCTCAATGCCGGCTACGCGCTTTTCAATTTTTGTAACTCGCTTCTCCAGCACGGCAAGACGTTCTTCGGTTTTAACCTCCGCGAAAACCGCGCAGACGGAAATAAACAGGACTGCAGGCATCAATAATCCCATTGCATAATTATACTACTGTGCGCGCCCGCTTATATATGGGATAATGGTCTATGACCGATACAACAACAACTCCCGCCGCCGGCTTCTATGGCCTGGGGATCGCCCCTAAATTGCTGGAAGCTTTAGACAAACTCGGATTTAAGGTTCCCACTCCCATACAGCAGAAGGCCATTCCCGTGGCCGCTGAGGGGAAGGACATGGTAGGCATAGCCCAGACCGGCACAGGCAAGACCATAGCTTTCGCCATCCCGATGATACAGCAACTGGCCGCCAAAGAGGGCAAAGGCCTTGTGCTGGTTCCCACGCGCGAACTCGCTTTGCAGGTGGCTGAGGTGGTAAAACAGTTCGCCCCGCTGTTGGGCATGCAGGCGGCCGTGGTTATAGGCGGAGAAAGTTTGGGCCGCCAGCGTCAGGAATTGTTCCGCAGGCCCCGTATTATAATAGCTACCCCCGGCCGCATGATAGACCACATAGGTCAGCGCAACATCATAATGTCCGACGTGCGCGTGCTGGTGTTGGACGAGGCGGACCGGATGTTTGACATGGGCTTTGCCCCCCAGATAAATAAAATTATCGCCACGCTGCCCAAAGAGCGGCAGACCATGCTTTTTTCCGCCACCATGCCCGACGAAATAATGAAGCTGGCCGCCGCCCACATGAAACTTCCCATCCGCATAGAGGTCGCCCGCTCCGGCAGCATCGTAGAAAAACTGGAGCAGGAACTTTTTATAGTCAGCAGGGGGGATAAACTTTCCCTGCTTGGCAGGATCCTGGAAAAATACTGGGGCAGCGTGCTTCTTTTCGTGCGCACAAAGCATAACGCCAAAAAGATTGCAAAAGAACTGCGGGATATGAAGCACAACGCCGCCGAGATTCACTCCAACCGCTCCCTGGCCCAGCGCAGGGAAGCGCTGGAAGGGTTCAAAGCCGGCAAATACCGCATACTGGTGGCCACCGACATAGCTGCCCGCGGCATAGACGTAACCGGCATAGAACTGGTAATAAACTACGATCTGCCCGATGAGGACGAGAATTATATACACCGCGTGGGCCGCACCGGCCGCGCAGGCCAGCCGGGCCGCGCCATCACCTTCGCCGCGCCTGACCAGGGCAGGGACGTGCGCAATATAGAGCGTCTCATGCGCATGCAGCTGCCGGTCTCGGTGCACCCCGATATAATGCCGGCCAGTTTC
>CAZYFL010000206.1:0-4668 GCA_964646805.1 uncultured Elusimicrobiaceae bacterium
ATATTTTTCAATATTTCCTGGTTTTTTTTGGGCGCATAATCAAAACATTTTCAGCCTTATGTTTGTATGGAAATTTCATTCTGCCTCCGCCAATACCGCTAAATATTCTTAAATCTTATTAGATTATGCCATTTTATACTATTGTTTATTGAGACGTTGAGATTGTATCGAGCTATTGGGTTTAACTTACATCTCTCACAGATCATTTTTTATGCCCGTAATCATAGAAGAGCCATCAACTTGTCCTGGATGCCCATCGGTGATCGGTTTTCGCGTTTGAAGTGAATCTTACGGGTTTTCGCTTCCCGCGACGGTCCCGATAGTTCAAATTATAGGTCTGGATTTTCTGATACAGCGTAAGTATTGCGACTGATAGTATATCTTCGCCGTACCGCTTCAAATACTGCGGGAAGATTTTCACCCGCAGACGCCACATAATAAAACCGATGTGCCGCAACACAAGTTCATCCCTGCTGCGCTTCGCACCGGACTGCGCACGGGCAATCATGCGTCGCTCTGCGTCAAATGCAAGTTTGGGATAACGCCAGGCTAACTCGCTATATTTTTCCCACATCAAATAAAAGCATTTCCATATAATTTTATGCCGATAGAACATTACTTGTTGAAGCTCAGAAGGCCCCAAGGCTCGAAACCTTGCGACATAAAACCGGTTTTTTACCAAGCCATTATTTCAATCCACAGCCCCTAGGCTCGAAAAACGTGAAGCCTTGCGACACAAAAAACTTTTTTTTACCCTTAAAACCGGGGTAACCCGCCATTTTTAGCCGGTTCAAAACGAACCTTGCGACATAAAGCGAAAAAAGAGGCTCTCGGATCGCTCCGTAAGCCTCTTTTCGTCGTAAAATAAAACTGGTTGCGGGGGCAGGATTTGAACCTGCGACCTCAAGGTTATGGGCCTTGCGAGCTACCAGGCTGCTCTACCCCGCAGGAATAGTGTACCACAAAGAAATGGTAAAGTCAAATTTTTCCGGCGAAGAATTTTGCGGTTCAGACAGTGGGGAGAGTCTCTGCGGCAATCTGGAAGGATAGCGTTATTCCGGTCGCTTGCGGCGGACTGTTTTGGACTGGGATGGCGGCGAAAGTTTCAAAACGGAGGCGTACGCGGGTTATTTTTGTATCTCCAGCGTATCAATTTCTTCTCCGGCTTTGTTGTAGACGGACATCTTCAGGTTCTTCTCTTTTATATTGAAAACGGCGAAGTGGTAAACCGGCAGAAACCTGGCGGACCAGTCCTCGTTGCGGCGCTGGATATAGAGCTGGTTCCCCCCGCCGCCCAGCGTGATATAAATTATCCCGGAGGCAGCGTCGGGCAGGCCTTCTTTTATGGGCAGGGTGCGCTCGTAGTCGTGATCGTGCCCCTGCAAGACAAGATCCACCTTGTATTTCAGAAACAGCGGTTCCAGCGCCTTTATCAGTTCCTCATCCGTTGGATGCGCTCCGGTGGAATAAAGGGGCTGGTGCAGCATCACAAACTTCCAGGTCCTGGCGGAAGATCTGGAAAGGAAATGCTCCAGCCACTTGTATTGCCTTGACCCTGGCGCGAGGTCCGGCGCGAATCTGGCCCCGCTGAAGGCGTTGGCGTCCAGCACGAAAAAACGCGCGTTGGCGTTGTCAAAGAAATAATAATGCGGCGGCAGGCCGGTAAGCGGCACGCTGTGAAAGGGCGTGAAGTTGGCCTTAAGAAAACCTTTGCCGGCGTGGGTCTTAAGCCTCCGGCCATAGTCGTGGTTGCCCAGCGCCAGAAAAAACGGGGTCCGCGACAGCAGGCCGGCGTAGGGCGTAAAATACTGATCGTCCGCGTCCTCGTCCAGTCCGTCAGACAATATGTCTCCGGTATGCGCCACGAAGTCGGGGCGGAACTTCTCCATCTGCGCGGCCAGCTCAAGCTGTTCTTCGGAGCCGGAGCCGGAATCGCCGAAGGCCAGGAAAGAGAAGTATGGTTTCGTCTCGTCCCTGAAGGTGGTAAAAGTTCCCTCAAAGGCTTTATATGCGCCGGTACTCTGGTCGGCGGGCAGATAAAGACGGTAGCAGTGGGTTGTGTCCGGCAACAGACCGAAGAGCGGGACTTTGTTCTCTCTTACGGCTGCCGCCGGGGTCAGGAAGCGCTCGCAGTCGGGCGCGGCGCCGTAGGAAAGCCAGGCGGGAGAAGCCGCGTCCACCCTGAAACGCACCGTGACCATATTCCCGGTCATATTTTCAAGATAGGGGCCGCGCTCAAGCCGGGCCGCGCACGCAGGCGCGCAGGCCAGACCTATAAGCGCGGCGGCCGGGAATATCTTCATCCTGCGCCGGGCCTGCAGAACAGCGGGGTCACTTTGAACTTAAGCGCGTCTATAAGGCCGCGGTCGGTAATTCTTATCTCCGGTATAGGGGGCAGCGTAAGGAAGGACATGGCCATGAAGGGGTCGGAAAGCTTTGAGCCCAGCATTTTGGCCGCCTCGTTAAGGCGCTTCTGTTTCTCGCGCACGAAATCCGCGCTGCGGTCCGACATGAGGCCGGCCACCGGCAGCGGCAGAGCTTCCAGCACCTGGCCGTTGAGCGCGGCCACTATGCCGCCCTGCATCTTCACCACCTGCACGGCGGCGGTATACATGTCCCCATCGTGGGTGCCCACCACCACTATATTGTGCGAGTCGTGGGAAACCGAAGAGGCTATGGCGCCTTTCTTAAGACCGAAGCCCCTTACCAACGCCAGCGCCACGCGGCCGCTGGCCATGTGCCGTTCGATCACGGCGATTTTAAGAATATCTTTATCCGTATCCGAAGAGACATAGCCCCCGTCTTCTTTTATTTTCTCCACGCTGACCCTGGTCGCTATCTGGTCCGGCACTACGTTTATAACGCGGGCGTACCTGCCCTGCGCCTTCAAGGCAAAGTCTTCGTGCTCTATCCAGCGCACGTTTATGGTGCCGCGTGTTTTCCCTTTGTATTCTTTTATTACGCCGGGCTCTATCCCGCCCGCCCTGGAAACCAGGCGGCCGCTCTTGAACACCCTGGAGATGCGGAGTTTCCTGAGATCGTCAAACACCACTAAATCTGCCGCATAGCCCGGAGCTATGGCGCCCAGATTTTTGATGCTGAAATATTCCGCCGTGTTGATGGTGGCCATCTGTATGGCGCGTATGGGATCCACACCCAGCCGGATGGCGGTGCGCAGCAGATAGTCTATATGGCCCTGGCGAAAAATATCTTCAAGGTGGCGGTCGTCGGTCACGAAGAGGAACTTGCGGGAATTCTCGGAATTGACCAGCGGCAGGAGGTTTTTCAGGTTCTTGGCTGCGGTGCCTTCGCGTATCATAATGTACATGCCGGCGCGCAGCTTCTCTCTGGCCTCCGCCACGCTGGTGCATTCGTGGTCGGAGCGGATACCGGCGGATATGTATGCGTAAAGCTGCTTATCCTTAAGCATGGGGGCGTGGCCGTCTATAACTTTGTTCCGGGCAATAGCGATCTTCTTCAGGACTTCCTCGTCGCGGGAAATTACGCCGGGATAATTCATCATCTCGCCGATCCCCAGTACGCGCTCGTCGTTAAGCAACAGACCCAGATCATGGGCGGTGAGCTCGGCGCCGGCAGTTTCAAGGCGGGTGGCGGGCACGCATGAAGGCAGCATCATGTAGACGCTAAGCGGGCTGTCCTCGCTTGAGGCCAGCATGTACTTTATTCCGTCAAGGCCCAGTACGTTGGCGATTTCATGCGGGTCTATCACGGCGGAAGTTGTGCCGCGCGGAAGCACCACACGAGCGAACTCCGGTATTTTAACCATGGAGCTCTCTATATGCACATGGCCGTCTATAAACCCGGGAGAGACATAGGCGCCTTTGAGATCTATGATCCGGGCGGCTTTATAGTCGCCGAAGCCCACTACGCGGCCGCGGTGCACGGCGATGTGGGTGCGGTGGATATCGCCGGAGAAGGTGTTTATCACCCTGGCGTTTTTAAGCAGCAAATCAACGCGCTTGCCGCCGCCGGAGATCTCAATGGTATTTCTGATTTTTTCCAGGCTGGAGTCCATATCCATAATATTACCGCCGCCCTGCAATTGCCGCCGATTTCCACATAAGGCAACGCTTACGAGCTCCAGGCCCGTAGCTCCATGAAGGTCGTGTTGCCGGTCGCCGCGTGACTCACGTTTTGTATGCGCCACCACCGGTGGCTGCTAGCGGAAAACGTAACGCTGACCCACCCTGTCGTGTTGATATTATAACCGGTCGCCGCGTTGGTGTAGCCGGCGCCGTCGTCGGAAAACTGCACGTTCATCACATAGGTGGTGGCCAGCGCGCCTATGTAATACTCCAAGCGCCCCACAGTCTTCGCGCTGCCGGAGTCAATGTCGACCCGAGCGGTGTCGGGCGTGGTCTCGTTGCCGTAGAAGCCCTGGGTCCCCACGTTTTCATCAACCATTTGCGTTGCGTTTGGCGTGCCCAAGCCCGTGAACGTCAGCATGGCGGCGGTGATCGACACCTGGCCTGACGACTGTATGCTTAGCCAACTTGTGGCGTTGCAGAATTGCATCACCTTGGAAGTTGAGTTATACCTTAGACTCCCTTCCGTACCGGCATCGCAGGTGGATTGAGTCCCGAGCTTGATCCCGCCGTTAACCTCCAGCTTCGCCGCCGGATTCGCCGTCCCGATGCCGACATTGCC
>CAZYFL010000207.1:0-4642 GCA_964646805.1 uncultured Elusimicrobiaceae bacterium
CATCGGCAGGATTCTTCTCTTCCAGTTGCTTGAGAATTCCAGGGGCCAAACGTGCATAGACAATATCCTTGGTGATTTTTCCTACGAATCGTGGACGTTTAGATGAAATGCTGTTCCAATCCCAACCTCTAAGCCTGAATACCTGCTCATAGAACTCTTTTGGGAATCGTAAGGCCCATGCTGCTAACTCTTTACGTAAAAAGGCATCCAGTATTGACTGAAGCGCCTTCCTGTCTCTGACCTCCTGGTATCCTGTTGCCTCATCGATAAGGGCCACAATGCCTACACGAGCTAGCCCACGCATGAGGGCATCGCAAGCCCTGATAATGTGCTCATGAACCACAGGAACCTTGCCGTCCCTTGCAAGGCAATCATCCCTATATTTCAGATAAACCTCACAGACCATTGGAAGCAGTTCTGCGTCATACCCAACCGATTTGCCGCCTTTTTTCGTCCTGAAAAATATGGGGGTCGTCGACATGCGCAACTCATTGGAAATATAGGGCTGTAAGACTTCTGCCTGGATAAAAAACGGCAATCCGTCGACGGTACTTAAAACCCCAGTTCCAGCCTTCGGAGAACGTGACCGGCCAAGCGCTCTGAGGAACGTAGCCTGAGTAAGAAGCCTTTTCCCGTTCGGGAGGACCGCTGCCGCTACTTCCGTCTCTCCTATAGGGAAGCCTCCTTCAAAGTCCGCTTGAGGAAGATCAACATCCCATCGAGCAGATGCCGCCTTTTTAGCTATCTCCTTGCGTTCCTCTGGTGTTAGAGCCTCAGCCCGTGCCCTTCCTCCCTTTGCCTTCGATTCGTCGACCATGCTTGCACCTCCATAAATTATTATGCTTGCATAATAAAGTGCAAGCATTGTACTGTCAAGTTAGTTTCCGTGCTTGCATCTTATGGAGGTCGACATGAATAGGCTGACGAAGGGAAAGCAGATCCAGGTAGTCGCGGCACTAGTCGAGGGAAGCAGTATTAACAGTACGGTTCGTATGACCGGTGTATCAAAGCCGACTATCTTGAAGCTGCTTGCAGATCTCGGAACAGCCTGTGCCAAGTATCAGGATGAGAAGCTACGAAACCTGCCCTGTAAGCGTGTTCAAGCTGATGAGATATGGTCGTTCTGCTTTGCCAAGGATAAGAATCTTTCTGATGAAATGAAGGGCAAGTTTGGTTTTGGCAGTGTATGGACGTGGACGGCCATTTGCGCCGATACCAAGCTCATGATTTCATGGTTCGTCGGAGAGCGTAGCGTGCCCTATGCCGTAAAATTCATTGATGATCTAGCCTCACGTCTAGCCTATCGGGTGCAACTCACTACGGACGGTCACAAGCCATACTTGCGAGCCGTTGAAGGTGCGTTTGGGGCGGACATCGACTATGCCGTACTCGAAAAGATCTATGCAGCTGCGCCTCAAGAAGGTGTGACGACACGATACAGCCCTGCACAGTGTTGCGGAACCAAGACCCATCGGATTGCAGGCAACCCGGATTCTGAGCATATCTCTACCAGCTTTGCAGAGCGGATGAACTTGCAGATTCGGATGGGAATGAGAAGGTTTACCAGGCTAACGAATGCACACAGCAAGAAGGTGGAGAACCATCGTCATGCACTGGCCCTCTATTTTATGTACTACAACTTTGCGCGGATACACTCCACGTTGAGAGTGACACCTGCAATGCAGGCAGGGATTGCCGATCATGTATGGAGCTTAGAGGAAGTTGTTGGATTACTTAGCAATTAGTAACAATTGGAATCAATTGAAAATTAATCAGGCTTGTATGATATATTACCTGCATGGGGAAAAAGATTTTAGCTCTTCTCAAAGGCATGGCAAGCACAATGGAGTTATCTCCTCCCGAAAGACCATCCATTGCGCTAAAGGATCGTACGGAGCGACTGATAAGACCATGGAAACGTACCGGCCAATCTATCCAGCGATCTATTGATAAGTACGCTAGTGAGCAAACGTTCAAATAACCAGCCCCCGGCCATTCAGCAAGCTGTTTCAGTCTCAACCACTAAAATAGTCTCCGGTCCTCTCCCTAGTCCAGAAGTTCTCATCCAATACAATCAGGCTGTTTCTGGTGCGGCTGAACGCATTATTGCTATGGCTGAACATGACTCGGCTCATCTCCAAACTATGGAGAAGATGAGCATGGCTGCGTATTACAATGAAAGGCGTCTAGGGCAAATATTAGGTTTTAGCATCGGAGTGCTGAGCATTACTGCAAGTGTCTTCCTGGCTATGTACGGTCATGAAATCACCGCAAGTGTAATAGGAGGAGGAACCGTTGTAGGTCTTGTCAGTATTTTCGCACTTGGTCGTCTTACGACAAATTCTACTACTCAACCGCCTCAGCCGTAGATTCAAACTTTACCAGTACCGACACGCGAGGAAGCACATTACCGTGCGCTCTTTGGCGAGACCGGCCTGCTGGTGGCTGGCCCTAACGCAGTCTCGTCCATTTTCGAAAAGGGAGCAGAACACGTTTCGCCCGCAATATATGGCGAACTGCTCCCGACCGTGGGCAAGGGAATTGAGGCTGCCCGAGAAGGATACGACGGCATGCTCGTCATCGGACCGTTCAACTGCCTCCCCTACCGGATTTCAGAAGCCATTCTCAAACCACTCAGCGCAGAGCAAGGCCTGCCCATACTCACCTATGAGAGCGACGGGTACGCCGTCTCGCCCTCAGTGCTCCGACAGGTGGACGTTCACATCCAGCAGGTGCTCCAACATGCGGCCAGAATGCATGTGGCTCAGACGTGATGTTTCCCTTGTTCCTCCGCACCGTCAGCGCCTCGGGAACGAGCCACACATCGCCAAGCAAGGAATACTTCAATGATTACGTCGATCGCTTTCACTGTGTACCCCGTCTCGAATATGGAACGGGCACGGGCATTCTACGAACATGTGCTGGGTTTGCACGTGAGCCATAACTATCAAGATGTCTGGGTCGAGTATGACCTTGGCGGTTCGACCTTCGCGATCACGACGACGGAGATGGGCCATACGCCCGGCGCAAAGGGAGCGGTGGTGGCATTCGAGCTGTCAGACCTTGATGCGTTTGTTCATAAGATGAAAGAGCGGGCCGTGCCGTTCGTCATGGAGGCATTCGACACGCCGGTCTGCCGAATGGCGGTGATCGAGGATCCGGACGGGAATCACATCACGATCCACAAGCGCCATGCGTGAGCGATTGCAAGAGGTTTCGGAGTGATCCTCTAGTTGGAAAAGAATGGGGTCGAGAGACGAGCCAAGCAAGATCAAGATAGTAATGAAGTGTGCGCCTGATTGTTCATAAAGCGTTGCTGCGCTTCTCCGGCAAGCTGCGGGAAAAGGACGAGCAGGACTATTCTCTGTCGGGAAGAAATGGGGCCAGCAATGGAAAGTGGGGCGATCCGCTACAATGGTGCCCCTCTGCTTGACACCGGGTATTTCCCGCTTATCTTAATAGTGAGCGGAGGCCTCGGTGAGAGGAACACTCAGGGGAATCGAGGTCGAGCGCTGGGGCGGTGAGCAGGCCCACCGGGGGTGGGAAGCCTAAAACCCCTCCAAGACCTCCACACAAATAAGAAAGAGCTCTCTAGACCCACCTCCGCTCGGTTGTTTATTCTCTCGAACCCTCGGTCACCACTAGTTGATGACACCTTCTTGATACCAATCTTGAGGGTGGAGCTTTGCCCCATCGCGCAAGAGAAAAATGGACAGGATTGGAAGTGGCAGGAGCGGGGTGCCAGCGAACGGGACTGCACTCGTAACGTCCCTTCCCTGCTAGTTATTCAGGGTACCCTTCTGCTTTCCGTGAAAAATGGCGTTGTCCTCAGCCCCTGCAAAGCTTCCCCCGCGATGAGCGAGAATAACCGAATCGATCCGCTCTCCGCAGCTTATACAACGCCAATCGATCGATCTGATCTCCACCACATCCTCTGGAACCATGAGCCCACCGCAGCGATGGCAGCGGCCGGTTTGAATGCTCGCCCTCTCACCCATAGCCTTGGTCATATAGATCCCTCCTTCTCCATGTCCAATAAGAGTGGGCGATGCAGAAAAGGATTCATCGGCTGATATTTCTCAGCGCTTTGCCAGGGGTCATGCATTCCCTGGCTAATGTCGAAAGAGGCAACAACCCCATCGATGCCACTGCCCCGTAATGCCACAGCCCCATACGCCATCCTCGGACAGTTGCAGTCTAACGGTGCTCTAACCCACGGCATTTTCTAGCAGGCGCCCGCTACCTGTGATCTCTTTCATCCTTGGCACCATCGATGCACAGGTACGCAATGGCAATGGTTGCGTCGCAAAGGAGGAGGAAGGCCATGACTCAGACGGCAACGACACAAGCTGTCATGAACGTTGTACTTCGTTCTCAAGGTTGCGATCTCGAGGAAATCGTCCACGACTGTCCTGGGCTGACGTGGAACCAAGTCTTCCTTGAGGTCGATCGACTCAGCCGGGAAGGCGACGTGATTCTGAAGCTACAACAAGCGGGGCATTACAGCGTAAAGCCCCGTATGAGACACTCATAACAATACACAAGGAGGCAAGGGTCATGAGCGCATTAACCAGATGGGAACCGACTACGCGATGGAATCCGTTCAAGGAACTCGAGGAGATGGAGAAGCGGCTTTCGACTT
>CAZYFL010000208.1:0-4625 GCA_964646805.1 uncultured Elusimicrobiaceae bacterium
GCTTGCGCGAGTCCACAGAAGAGTATCGCAGGTTTCACCGGGCGCGCAGTCGTTTTCTCAAGGACTGGGCCAGACGGAAAAATGAAATACTGCGCGTCATAGACGCCATCGGGGGAATACGGACGCCGAAGGCGGACGCGCAGAGGAGGTGTTTATAAGATGCAGAACACCTTCGGAGCAGGTGCGAAGGCGCGTAGTGCCGAGCCCTGCGGACCCGCTACTTAGCGGCGAAGCATGGGCGGCCGCGCGGCGTGGCCGACCCTGCGGCATCTCGCGGATAAGATCCCCGTACCGCAGCTTTAACGGCTTGCTGGCGGTATTTATAAAGATACCTCGGGATGTTGCGCAAAGTAGGTTATAACTTCATCCTGAAAGGCCCGCCAAATTTTCTTCTCGGAAAATTTGGCGGCCTGTACGGGATTCGAACCCGTGATCTCTGCCTTGAGAGGGCAGCGTCCTAGGCCGCTAGACGAACAGGCCGTAAGTTCATATTTTAGCAAATAACCGGCGGCGCGGCAAAATTCCCAGCCGACGGCCGGGATTGAACCGGCGACCTACCGCTTACAAGGCGGTTGCTCTACCGCTGAGCTACGTCGGCGACTTCATAGACATTATAAGATTTTTAGCCGCTGTCCCGCTTTCTAAGCCGCGGCCAAAGCCCGACTCAGGCTTTCCGGGATTATGATCACAACCTCGCTGTGTGTGGTGTCCTTGTCGCACTGCAGGTCCAGCGTTATGGCGGCCACGGAATAGCGCTGTCCGTCGTCCAGCGTATTCCAAAGGGTCTCCAGCAGGAACCGCGGTTCTCCCTGTACGCATTCCGGCGCCGAAGGCAGAAAGCCGCGCTTAAGCTTATTGGATAAAGCGCTTATAACAGAGTTTAGGATGATATTCCCGAGTTCTGAAAACAAAAGTTCCTGCGCCTGGTTGAGGCCCGGCAACTGGGAGAAACCGGGAAGACTACGGGCAATGATCCCTATATCTTCCGGTTTAAATATTATCATGGCCGTAAAAGGGCACTCACCGGTCACCCTGAAATACACCGCGAAGCCGGAGACCTCTGTAATGGTATGCCTGCGGACGATTTCGTCCATGCTACCCTGCGACACGCGAACCCCGGCCACTTTCCATTTCCCCGCTGAGATGCGGGACAATCTGGCCATGCACTTCTCCATGCCGGCCACGGCTATTCCCTCGAGCGTCCGGCTGGTTTCAAGATTCGTCGCAGCCAGCTCCTTCATCAATACTTTTAATTCATCAGAAGAAAACGGCTTGCGCAATATCGCGTGTACGCCTTTATCGTAAAGACGATTGTCAATTTCATTCTGATTCACGGCGGTGATAACAACTATGTGCACCAGCGGGTCCAGATTCCGGAGGTCTTCCAGCACTTCAATGCCGGACTTTCCCGGCAGGATAAGGTCCAGGAAGACCACATCCGGCTTAAATTCAATGAAATACTCCACAGCCTTCCCGCCGTTCTCCGCCTCGGCCACGACTTCATGCCCTAGTTTGACCAGCAGGGCTTTTATCGCGTGTCTTGTAAGCGCGTTATCTTCAATCAAGAGTATTTTCATAATCCTTCCTCATGCCTGAATATTCTACCCGCAAAACCTGTAACGAAGCGGGCTGCTACCGGTATAGTACAATACTTACGCGGATGAACCGCGATTCAACAAGTCGCCGTGAACACCTTCCTGAAGTCTTTCCAGAAACCCGGGTATGATTTGTTCACGCAGCCCGGGTTTTTTATTTTCAGCCCTGGGCAGACAAGCGAGGCGACGGCCGCCGCCATGGCTATGCGGTGGTCGCCGAAGGTCTCCACGGGTTTTACCGCGGAGAAAACGGGCCGGCCGGTTATTTTCATTGAGCCGTCCTTATAAGAGGCCTTAACGCCCAGCGAGGCCAGCAGCGCCAGCGCGCTTTCGATCCTGTCGGATTCTTTGGCGCGCAGGCTCTCTATGCCGCTTATGACGGTTATGCCGCGCGCGCGGGCCGCCATTAAGGCCAGCAGCGGCGCCTCGTCTATCATAGCCGGCATCTCCGCCGCCCGCACGGCGCGGGCTTTAAGAACGGAAGGCAGAATTTCTATCTCACCGTAAGGTTCGGGAAAGGCTTCTACGACTTTCAGGTTTAATACGGCGCCCATTTTCCGCAGCGCCGTTATAAAACCCAACCGGGTCGGGTTGAGGCCGCAGGAATTAATTTTAAGCGCCCTGCCGGAAAATAACGCGGCGGCTATGAACGGCGCGGCCGAAGAAATATCACCGGGTACAGTCAAAGGCCTGGTGTTGCATAATTTCTTTGTCGCAACACTAGCGGTGAGCGGGCCCGGCTCCAGTTTTATGCGAGGTCCCTGTTTTATAAGCCGGGCGCCCAGCAGGACTAACATCCGCTCCGTATGGTCCCGGGTTGGTATTTTTTCTTTTATTTCCAGGGGCCCGACCGCATAAAGCCCGGCCAGTAGCAGGGCGGATTTTATCTGCGCGCTTTCCACTCCGGAAATTTTACACCCACTCAGCGCGGCCGGCTTTATTGAAAGAGGCAGCCTCCCGTTTTTTGTTTTAATGCCGGCGCCCAGTTTTTTCAGCGCGGCAGCCAGAGTTTCCATGGGTCTTTTTAAAAGCGAGCCGCGGCCGGTTATCACGGAGGGGAAATCCTGCCCGGCCAGTATGCCGGCCAACAGGCGCGAAAGCGCACCGGATTCGCCGACATTGATCTCCGAATCAGGCTTTTTAAGGCCCTTCAGGCCCCGCCCTTCCACGATGATCGCATTCCCGTCGCGGCGAAGCTTCACGCCCAGCGCCTTCAGGCAGCGGACGACGGCTTGCGTGTCTTCGCAGAGCAGCGGGTTGTCCACGCGCGTGTTGCCGCCGGTTATGGCGGCCAGCAGAAGCGCCCTTATGGTTATGGATTTGTCCGGTGGGGGGGTGTAGCCGTGGGAAAAGGATGAAGGATGAAGGATGAAGGATGAAGGATGCGGAACACCTGTATCCCTGCGCTTATCTTTTTCCGGCTGATTATGACTTGTGATCTTTGACATGCGACTTGTCTCCAAAACGGAGGCAATACTCCAGCGCCTTAAAATACGAGAACGGACCTTCTCCCTTAAACTGCGCGCAGCATACCGGCTTTATAACTGAAATTCTGCGAAAAGGCTCGCGCCTTGAAATGTCGGTCAGATGGACTTCCACCGCCGGGATTTCAAGCGCCTCTACGGCATCGCGTATAGCGTAGCTGTAATGGGTGTAGGCCGCGGGGTTGATTATCAGCGCGTCCGCCCAGGCGGAGTTAGCGGTCAGCAGATCTATAATTTTACCTTCGCAATTGCTCTGGAAGATTCGGACTTTAACTCCCAGTCCCGCTGCGTGTTTTCTTATGCCGGAGTTCAGCCGGGCCAGCGTAGCCTTGCCGTAAATTTCAGGCTTGCGCCCGCCAAGCAAATGCAGGTTAGGGCCGTGTATTATTAAAATCTTTATTTTAGGGCTCCTTCAAAGGCTTTCTTCAGTAGCGCCGGTTTTATGTTTTCAACCGCGCGCAAGCGCCCGGGGCCTTCTATAAGCATAAAGCGGTTCTCCGCCCCCCGCGCCTTTTTGTCCCTTGAAACTAGGCCGGAGAATTTACGGAAGTCCCGGCGCACGGACGCGGCCGACGGAAGGCGCATGGCTTCTACCAGGGCGTTCAACCTGGCAAAGTCTTCCCGGCACAGCAGGCCGGTTTCGCGCGACGCGATAAGCGCGAAGCGTATGCCGCGCGCCACGGCCTCTCCGTGCGGCAGGCGGCCGCCGGACATGGTCTCAAAGGCGTGTCCCGCTGTATGGCCGAAGTTAAGCGCCTCCCTCTGACCGGTTTCGTCGCGCTCGTCTTTAGCCGCCAGTTTCAGTTTATAGGCGGCGCAGGCGTTTACGCAGGCGGTCAGGGCGGATTTGTCGCCGGCAAGGGTTTTTAAAAGGCGCTTTTTTACCGTCTGCCGCAAAACGTCGGGGCCTATCATCGCGTATTTTACCAATTCCCCGGAACCGGAGCGCAGCTCCGTGCGCGGCAGTGAGTCTAGGAAAGCGGTATCGCAGACGATCAGGGCAGGCTGGTGGAAAGCGCCGGCTATGTTTTTCGCGCCGCCCAGGTTCACGGCGGTCTTGCCGCCTAGGCCCGCGTCTATCTGCGCCAGGAAGGTGGTGGGGACGCTGACCCAGGTTATGCCGCGCATGTAGATAGAGGCCGCGAAACCCGCCAGGTCAGTAACAGCTCCGCCGCCGGCCGCTATTATGAGCGAATTGCGGGAAAAACTCTTTTCAAAAAGGAAAGTGCAGAGCCTGCCGGCTTGCTTCAGGGTCTTGGCTTTTTCCGAAGGCGGGAGCTGGAAGTGAAAATACGGGATTTTACCTTCGGGGAACAGCGCCAGAACCCTGGCCCGCAGGCTGGGCGGGGCATCGGAGCCGGTTACCAGGCAGATTTTGTCTACCGCCTTAAACAGGGCAGGAAATTCTGCCGGGATGGCGGCCATGCCGCGGCCCAGCGCCGCCTTTATTGTTTTAGAACTCCTGATGGTAAAGTTAAAGGTTTTCATATGCTTGAAGTAAATCGCAAATAGCGGTTACGACTCACTACCCCAAAAGCTCACGTAA
>CAZYFL010000209.1:0-4623 GCA_964646805.1 uncultured Elusimicrobiaceae bacterium
TCGCGGGGCAAAACCCCGGCCGACCCGAACCCCCTATAGCGACCTGAGTAGTTACAAATAACCTGAATGTTAAACTGCCGGTATATACTCACCGCACTTGCACTCGTTCATGGGGCATGGGAGAGGACATTCCGCCAATAACGCCGGCGTATTGCGCACATCTCCAATCTCAATCCCGCACGTCCCGCACCGGTAAATTTTGCCGGCGGCGCTGATTGAGGCATATTTCCCACCGGCCCAACAAAGCCGCCCCTTGGAACTTTTTGTTTTTAAGCTGAAGGCGAGGCGTTGTGGAACATAACAGTCTTCCAGTATGAAAGCTTTATCTTCCGGAGAATAAGAATCAGGATAGATGCGTCCCTCATATTTGCCCCAGTAACTGGCGATAAAAAACCAACCGCACCCCGACTCCTTAAACATTTTACGGTAAAATCTTACTCTTTCATAATCCCACTGGAGCGGATGCGGATAGGCAAGATAATTAATCCCAACCACAAAATTGTTCTTCCGGAGTTTCCGGATAGTTGCCAGCATTTTTTCAAAGCCGGTCAAATAAGCGTAAAAACTGATTGCAACCGTAACTTTTTCAGGATTTACATTCCGGATAAAGTCATCGCCAATGAGCGAGCCGTTTGTACTGATCATGACACGATGAATGTTTGAGATGTTCCTGATAATTTCGGTAAATCCGGAATAAGAAAACGGCTCCCCCCCGATAACGGTTATGTTTATCTCTCCGTAACGGTCATACAAGCCTCGCCAGAAATCTTTCCACTGAGCCGGCGGCAAACAAATCACGTCTTTTTTCGCGGTTTCCCAGTCACCGTCAAACCAACAGTGCGGACAATGATAATTACACTCGCGGCATATATCCCAAGTCATGCTGACTTGATTTTTCAAAATGTTTTCCCTTGACTGGCTTGCCGTAGTAGTTGCCTTCCTTCTATTAACCTGAAAACTTCAGTTCTAATATCAGAATCGTCGGGGTCGTAGGATATTTTTGTTCCGTCTTTCCGGCGGAGGCCGGAATCCAGGTCTCGTCGGAATCTGGACACCGGCTTTCGCCGGTGAGACGAACCAACTGAAACTTTCAGGCTAAGGACCGAGCGGACCGCCCTGCGTATAAATCGTCTCGTTGCTGCATTGGCAGGAGGAAAAAGGGCATGGCTGCGCTTTATCATACATACGAAAATCGTCATTTAAGAATTTCCCCACATAACCGCCCTGCGAACACCTTTGCATATCTCCGTTGAACTGCAGCCTGCCGTACAGGCGCCCGGAATTGCATAACCTGCCAAGCGTATTTGTAAGGTTCAACTGATAACAGGTTATCATCCCCGGCACCGCAGAGTCAAGCGCGGAAAAACCGCTTATGGCGGCGGAAACAACTTCCGGCGGATAAAATGGCAGGTATTCGCCGTTTATAAACCAGGCTAACGCGCGTTTCGCCGCTGCGGTATATGCGATGGGGTAATAGGCCCCTTTCCAGTAGCCCCTGAAAGGCTGGACCGTTACATGTATACCGCGCGAAAAAAAAGAATCGTTCCAGTGCACCAGTTTCTCCAGGCAAGGCGGGTGGGCGACAATGGCGGCAGTGGAGTGAAAACCGGCCTTCCGCAGGCGCAATATTTTTTCGGCGAAAGCGTCCACGGAGGGAGCGAATTCCGGATGAAAACTGCACGAAAATCCGACCTTGGACGGATCTATACGGCCGACTATATCTGAAGGATCCCAGGCAAAATTGGTGGACACCGAAAGAGAATTGTGCCTGGTCAGCATGGCAAGTATGTCCACAAAGCCCGGATAGGTGAACGGCTCTCCGCCGGATATTTCTATATGCGCCGGTCCATGACGGGCGTTAAAACGGGCCCAGTGAAAGCCCCATTCCTTAACACCCAGAACAACGGCCTTCCCGTGATACATTTTCCACCCGCCGTGGAACCAGCAGTAAAGGCAGTCGTAGTTACATGACAGGTGTATGTTCCACGAAATTCTGGGTCGCTCCTCGCCGCCTGCCGTTAAAGGCGAAGGAGGGTTTTTTATGAAGTCAGGCCTTCGCCGCGGCTGAAAATTTTTAATGGCAACGGAAAGAGCGGCATCGGAACGCGCATCCCTGAAAAGTCGCAGTGGTTTTACCAGCTGTGTCCATGAAATACGTATGGCGGGAACGAGCGCATTATAAATGAGCGCGCTATATTTGTCTCTTAACCTGAACCCGATATGACGCAAAATATTCCACAACCGCGAAACGAAATCACGGGCGGACTCTATTTCACGCAGCCTGGCCGCAAGATACGCCGGATTGATGAGAAAACGAAGGCGGAAACGTTTTTCAGGGTTCACAATGTTTTTCCAGTATTCGGTAGTAACATTCTAACATATCGCGTTCAAAATTGTCGTAACATTAGAAACCAAGTTTCCCCAGGTTCTTAAGCCGGAGCCTTATATCGCGGGGTGCGGGGAGCCGGCTTGCTCCCAGCTTGTCGGAGAAAGTGATTCTTCCCGTACGGGGATCAGCCGAGAGGTCGCGCGAATGAACAAAGACCGTATTGCGCAGATGCGTTTCAACAGCCCTGCCAAAGCCGATGGAAATGTCCCGGCGTTTAAAAATCCCGTCTGTGACGGCTAGGAAAAAAGGCTTTAGCCGGTTTCCCCGACCGCAGAGGGGGAAAAGCTTAAGCTGCTTCTTTAGTACAAGCCGTATGAGTTCCGGAGGCAGGCGCAAAAAATATCCGGGGTAACGGCCCGCTACACAAACCGGTCGCTCCACCAGGTAAAGGTTTTCACGCAGAAGTTTCTCATCCATATCCACCTTTAAGTTTTTTCGTTTTGCATAACCGAACAGCGCGCGGCGCAGCGAGGTCAGGCGTTCTGTATCCTTTATAAGCACGCCTGCTTCTTTAAGGGTTTTGAAATATGTTTCAGCCGAGGAGATTTTAAGCGGAGGGGAACCGCGGGCGCTAAGACCTGCGCTGAACCGGTCTGAATTTAATCCCGCCGCACTGAAGACTACCGTTTTATTCCCATAGAGGGCCAGCAGCCCCCGCAGGGGGCGTATGAAAGGGATGCTCCCTTTTCCCCAGAGCATTTCCTTATGGAATTTTAACCCTGCAATAACCCCTGCAAACATGGTACTTAGGGTATTGATCGCGGATTTGCCGTAATCATTGCCCCCCGCACGGGCATGCACCTCGTTTATATACAGCGCCAGCCGTCTGCAAGTGGCAAAGGTTTCTATCCCTCCGAAAGGCAGCCCGGCTTTTGTAAGCAGAGAGGCCGCAAGAACTTTAAGCTGTTTTTCGGCGGAAATTGCGGCTTTAACCGGAAGATTTTCCGTCAGAATCTCAAGCACGGCGTCATGCTTCTTCACGCGCTTTTCTCCAGATAAGCCGCGGCGCAGGCATGCGTTAGACAGCTCGCCTTCCGGCAAAGTGAATTTTGTTCTGATTCCGTCGCCGTGTTCCCGGCCAGGAGAAGCCGGTAGTTGCGGATACATTTGAGCGCCAGATCATAAGCGGGAAGATAATACCCTTTTTCCGCCAGCGCCAGGGCCTCTTTTTCCAGCGATGCAAACTCGCGCACAAGCGCGCGCTTATCCGTTTCTTCAAAGCTGTAACAGGAAAACTGTTTTTCAGCGGCTTTGAAAAGCTGCCCGTAAGTCAGCCGGCTGTCCCATTGTACGTCAAATATGCTTTTTTTCTTCTGGGAGCACATTGCCAGACGTTCAAGGCCGTAAGCTATTTCAACGCTTGAGGGGCGGAGTTCAAAAGAAGCCATGCGCTGAAAATAGGTGAAATGGGTTATTTCTACGCCTTCAACCTGAATTTCCCAGCCAAGGCCGGAGGCGCCCAGCGTGGCGGATTTCCAGTCTCCTTCTATCCAGCGGATGTCCCGCCCGGAAGTATCAATCCCGACCAGGTCAAGGGAATCAAGATACGCCTGCCTGATATCCGCCGGCGGCGGCTTTATCAGTACCTGGTACTGGTAAAACCCGCCCAGCCTGTGCGGGTCCAGGGCATATCTCCCGTCAGTCGGGCGGCGGCAATAATCCAGATAGGCCGCGCGGACCGGTTTTATGCCGAGAGTCCCGAAAAAAACGGCGGGATGCGAGGTGGCGGAGTCTTTTTCAATATCATAGGGCTGGAGTATCGCGCATCCCCTGGCCCCCCAGTACTCGTTCAGCTTTAATACAATATCTTGCAGGTTCATTTTCGGGAATTTTTTAGCGGGGCTACGCTTATCTAGTGCGCGTTGCCCTTAGGGGGGCCCAGAGGACCGCCGGCCATGTAATAACTTTCCCCAAGGCATCCGCACGCGTCAAAAGGGCAGGGCATGGCCTTCTCGGGAAGATGAAAGTCCGTTTTAAATAAATTCCCGAGTATTTCACTCTTCGTGGTTGCTTCGTCCATAGTCCCGTATTGCCCGCAACGCACTATTTCCCCGCTCAAAAGTATACGGCAGTAATTTACCCCTGCGTTGCATAGTTTTCCTCTGGGAGAAGCGCCGTTCAGCATGAAGCTCGTGGCGAAATTGAGGCATTTAACGCTCTCACCCGGTATGTCTAAGCCGGGGTACATGTACAGGAATTGATTAGCCCCTGTTATAAATTCCTTCTCCAGAGAG
>CAZYFL010000210.1:0-4572 GCA_964646805.1 uncultured Elusimicrobiaceae bacterium
CCGCGCCATTGCCGGCAAAGAAAGGCGCGCTTACCGTGCCCGCCAGCACATTGATGCCGGAGGAGGTTTGCAGACTGTAAAGCGTACCCCCTGTTTGCGTAAAAGTGCCGCTGGAGGCCGTAATGCCGCCGGTAAGCGTAATTGTGCCGGCATTTATCCCATAAGTTACAAGCAGCCCCTGTCCGCCCAGGATACTGGCGGAAGAAGTGAAGATCGCAGTAACTGGGAAGAAATCATGCCCCATCCCGTCCATAATGGCCCCAGCGGGCATCACACTGACGCACAGGAGCAGAACCCCCAAGGAACACGTTTTATTCAGCATATTTATAAACCTCCTTAACACTTAACCTGCAAACTTGGCTCATGACGGGATAGTATGGGTAGATTCCTTCCCCCCTTGTGGGGGAAGGTTAGGATGGGGGGAACGGTGAACGCGCCGGCAGGGGGCACCCACTGCGCCGACATGGACATTTCAAAAATCAGCGGAACCAGCGCCGGGGCCGGAAACGCAGGCAAGGCTGGGGACTGAAGGCTGAGGAAAAGATATAAACTACAGCCGGACAACAAACGGCGGGGGAAGGCGCGATTCCTGAGGAATTCAAAAGAAAAATCTTTTTCGGAATTTATCCCCATACATGCGGTATGTGTGGAGATAGACTTTCTAATAAGGGGGGAAGTATCTGTCTGTCTGTCTGTCTGTCTGTCTGTCTGTCTGTAGCAAATTATCCACCGCCTCAACAGACGCTGGAACATGCTTTACCGACATTCTCTTCATGGTGTGTGCTTCCTTAAATATAGAATAGTTTAGCACAATTCCGGTTTATATTTTACGATTTGTCTCGTGGCTACAGCAATTCCGCAGCCGTTTATAACTGCTCAGGTTGTCAACCGAGCGGCGGCGGGCTTGCCACCCTGCGCGCCCTTGCGGATGGGGGCCTGACTTCCGCAATGGGACACCCTAACGATTTGCCGTCTTTCCGGCGAAGCTTGTCCCGTACTTGATACGGGAGCCGGAATCCAGAATTAATTATATCAGCTCGTCGTATAAATCCCGCCAACAGGGATTTATTCCCTCAAGAGATGAGGGGGCGTGAGGTTATTTTAGCCTAATGGTTCTGGCTTATATGCCATTGGTTATTATGATTCTTGAAGTTTGACTTTAAAACAGGTTGCAGGTTTTCTATTTCTATCTGCGGTTTTTTATGTTTGAGAAAATATTTGCCTGCGTCAAGAATTTCTATGCCTACAATTACACCGTCGGGCGCATAATTAACCGTTATGTCTTCGGTAAGTTGATGAGCGGTAACCTCGAATTTGCCTTCTTTAAAGCGTATGTACGCGGCATCAACTTTCGGGTCATACGTAATTTTCATAAAACCTCCGGCTTAAAAATAAAAAGTGTACGCGGTAACAACGATGATTTCTTTTGTCTCTTCTTTGGTAATAGGCATTACCTGTTTGATGTGATAAAACTTTTTACCCCACAGGGAGTTGTATTGAAAGTTATACCGATAGGCAATGCGACCGTGCTTTGCCGAAAACCTGTCTCCTTTACGTATGCTTTCTGCCACTTCCTGCTCGGAAACTCCCCGTTCAACCATTTGTTCTTTGGCATGATTGGAAAAAACAATCTTTTTCATAATCGTGAACGCCTTGGTGTATTATAGCAATTACACCGGATTAAAAGACGGTCAAAGAATTACCCAAAAGCTCACGTAACACGCATACCCCGTCGAGGCATTTTTCATCGTTCTGATGGAACCTTTGACGTCACCCCGTACTCAGCACACGGGACGCACACGGGACGTTGTTGAAATATTGATTACTCGCACACCGCAAGATTTTTATACAAGTCTTTCCCCCTCTCAATAAGTCTTGAAATTGCCCCGCAGGTTAACCCTAAATCCCTCATTAAGTCCACCCCGCGGATTTTACTCCTTTCTTTTGCAAGATAACAATATACCGCCCGCGCCTTAACCACTTTTCTTTCCTTAGTCCCGCTTACAATTTCACCTTCGCTCACTCCCGTCATTCTGCATACCTGCCGCATTATCTCTTGCGGCAATACTTCAGATTCCGGCAGTTCCTCCGCTTCTTTTAGAATCGATTCAACAAAATCCCCGCTCCCTAAAATGCGGTCATCAAAAAGCTCTTTCTCCCCGCTTCTTCTAAAAGTTAGAACATTTCCGAGCCCCCCTATGCTCTTTATCAATCCTCCGCCGGAATATTCCCCGCTTTTGTATTTATCCCGGCGGTCTTTCAGAAAGGTTTCATAGCACTGCACCGCTTTTCTTTCACTCTCGCCGAAATGACCTAGGGTATACTCTCTTTCCAGAAAACCCGCCTTATGTTTTCCCATTAAGGCGCCGTGTCCGCACCACTTGTATTTTTCCAACTCCCTGAAATCATGCACAAGCTTTGCCCTTAACGGGTTTAAATGAATATACGCCACAAGTTCCCTGAGATATTCCTCTTCGTCGCATAATATACCCTTGTACCGGTTCTGGAATAAATGTCCGGAACGCCGGTGTCTTATATTGAAACTTATGGCATGGCCGGTCATTAAACGGCTCATAAGTTCAGCCAAAGGTTGTTTGCCACGCAATATCAACAGGTGAAAATGATTGGGCATAAGGCACCAGGCCAGGCATTTGCCGTCTGTTTTATCCAAAGCGGCTTTAAACCTTGAAAGAAAATTCTCGTAATCTTCCTTTTCCAGAAAGATTTTCCTCCGCTCATTCCCGCGAGCGATTACATGATACATATATCCGGCTAAATCTATTCTTGCTTGGCGTGGCATAACCATACTCTATAAAACTTAGGCAGTATTCAATATTTCAACAACGTCCCCTATCTCCCCCCTATCTCCCTCCGCTGGAACATGCTTTACCGACATTCTCTTCATGGTGTGTGCTTCCTTAAAATATAGAATAGTTTAGCACAATTCCGGTTTATATTTTACGATTTGTCTCGTGGCTACAGCAATTCCGCAGCCGTTTATAACTGCTCAGGTTGTCAACCGAGCGGCGGCGGGCTTGCCACCCTGCGCGCCCTTGCGGAAGTCAGGAAAGCATTATTTCAAAATTGTTGCCGCCAAGAAAAAGGGCAGGAAAATTCCCTGCCCTTTCTCATCCGCCCTATCCTGCCTGCCGGCAGGCAGGCAGGCTACTGTCCGCCGGATAGTATTGACTCTATGCGTTTGAGGCCGGCCGCCGCGTCGGCGTTGTCCGGATCAAGCTGCCGGGCGATGGTCCACTCGTCGCGGGCCTTGTCGTAATTGGAATTCTGGAAGTATTTGATGCCTTCCATATAGTGATTCTGCGCGGCCAGGCGTTTTTCCTCGCTTGTCTCCTGCGGTTTCTTGCCGATTTCCGCGACGCTCTTGCGCTTGACCTCGGCCTCAGCCGCTTTGCGGTCCGCCTCTTCCTTCGCGTTCTGTTCTTCTTCCGCCCTGACGCGGCGCTTCTTTTCATCGCCCTCAAGTTTCATCTGCTCGCGGGCGCGGGAAATAAGTTTATTAAGATAGGCCATGTTGGCAGTATAGGGTTTGGCCTTGTCCCATTCGCCTATGGCCTCAGGATAGCGGCGGACGCCGTAAAATTTCTTGCCGGCGGCCAGATAGCCGTTCTCCAGCTCGCTTTTAACCTCGGCCAGGAGTTTGTTGGCCTTGGAGCCGTCCGGCTGCACCTCCAGCGCGCGCTTCAGGCCCTCATAGGCGTCTTTCAGGCGGCCCTGGGCGTAAAACTCCAGCGCCGCCTTAAGCATACTATTAGCTTTCTGCTGGCGTAACTCGTTCTCTATGCGGGTAATCCACGTTATAGTGAGGGAATCCCTGGGCCTTATCAGCAGGGCGCTGTAATAATTATCCAGCGAACTTTTCAGATCCCCAGCCTTGTAGTCTTGCAAGCCCTTCAGGGAGTAATATTCCTTGAGGTCTTCCTTCATCCTGGACAGCCAATATCTGGCCTTAATATTGTTTGGAGAGAGCTTAACAACCTCCGTCATCCTGGTGTGAGCCTCCACTATGCGTCCCTCGGTATAGTAGGAAAGGGCCGTCTTGAAGCGGTCCTCTATCATCAGTTTCTCACTCATGCCGGGCTTCATGCTGCCGCGCAGCTGGTTGGAAGCCTCAAGCAGCATATGCGCGTCCTGGTAGTTGGGATCTATGGAAATAATCTTCAGCGCCAGATCCTTGGCGTCTTCGTAGTTGCCGTTGCGGTAATACTCGTAGGCGTTCTCATAGATATCGCCCAGCATCTTGCCCTGCAGCTTCTGTTTCTCCAGGCGCACCACCTCAAGGAATTTCCGCTTTTCGTCCAGCTCGTTCAGTTCCCCCAGGCCGGTTTTCTGCAGGTCCAGGAATAACGACTCCTCGCTTTTTACCCGCTTTAACTGCGCGGAAGCCGGGGCGCAAAGCGCCGCCGAAAAAATAACCGCAAAAAATATATTCATCATAAGGGACTCTCTTTCAGGCAAAGGCAGAGCAGGAAATTGCAGTTACTTTGTAACTGCTCAGGTAGCCAGTAGTCAGAATACAGGAGTCAGAAGTCGGGAATGAGAACGTCGGCGATG
>CAZYFL010000211.1:0-4570 GCA_964646805.1 uncultured Elusimicrobiaceae bacterium
AGCCGCGGGCTTTGAGCTTTTCGGTGACGAAGGAGCCCAGGAAGCCGGCGCCGCCGGTCAGCATTATGCGTTTTGAGGATAGATCCATAGTTAAGAATCGGGAATCCAGAATCAGGGGACGGGGATTGAGGAAATTAATGATTAGGCAACCCAAGCCCTAGTTTATGTCTATATTACAGCAATTCAAGAATTGAAACTGAATGATAAGGGGGATACATCAAGCAATTTGCTGACCGCGGCCTGAAATTCCCCGGTTTTCCGCGGTTTGCGTTCCCCATGTAACCGCGCTCTGCCAATAAGGTTTTTATAGTTTGGCGGGGTCAAGGCTATGCCAGTGCCGTATCAGGGCCTCTGGCCATCAGACGGCCAAATTTTTGCCACGGAATAGCTTTCACTTCCGGTGTTAACGCCAACTCATGCTCCGAAAAGCTCACCACGTAAGCGGGCCTGTCCTTAAACGGAACGTGTTTAACAAATTCTGCCAATTTTGTCGTTATGTTTTTGGTGCTTTTGACTTCTACCAAAACAAATCTTTGACCGTAATCCAGCAGCAAGTCTGTCTCGTTATGATTGGAATCCTGGTAATAATACAGCTCATACTGCAACCCGTGATTGAATTTTTGCTTGAGGGCTTCAATTATTACCATATTCTCAAAGAAAGCCCCTGATTGAGGTCCTGCCATTATTGTATCAGCGGAAGGATATTTCAACAGATAAGCCAGAAGTCCGGTATCCGTGAAATAAAGCTTGGGGGTTTTTATAACCCGCTTTGTAATATTGCGAAAATACGGTCGTAGAATGTATACAATCCGCGTTGTTTCCAATAAGGAAAGCCAGCGTCTTGCCGTCTGGGCTGAAACGCCGCATTCCCTGGAAACTTCCACAAGATTTAACAATTGCCCTGCCCGGGCCGCTAAAAGTTGCAGGAAAGACTGGAATGTGGAGATGTCGTGAACGCTTTGTATTTGTCTTATATCGCGTTCTAGGTAAGTGGATATGTAGCCGGCGTAATAGGTTTGCGTATCTACGCGCTGGCTTGCCGGGACCGGATAAAACCCCCGAAATATTTGCGCGTAACATTCTCTGGCCGTTTTGTGGGCGGATGCTAATTCTTCCCAGGAAAAGCCTAAAAGCTCGAATATGGCTATTCGCCCGGCAAGCGATTCCGATATCCCCGCCATAAGTGGAAACATTTGCGAGCCGGTTAATAGAAATCGTCCATTCTTGCTCCTGTCACGGTCAATAACGATTTTGATATATGGCAATAATTCGGGAACATATTGAATCTCGTCTATGATGACAGGCAGGCTCAGATTGTCAACAAAAAGCCCGGGGTCGCGCTTAGCGGAAAGCCTTAATGAGGGGTCATCGAATGTAATATAGGTGTGTTTAGGAAAAAGCTTTTTTAAGAGCGTGGACTTTCCGGCTTGGCGCGGACCTGTCACTACGACGGCGGGAAACTGCTCTGCAGCTTTTTTTATCCGTGGTTCTATGGCTCGTTTTATGTATTTCATAGTGTTAGCTTACAATAAATACTATGCAAAAACAACATAAAATGTTGTGTATGCATAAATAAGCCTGGCGCAATACCATCAAATGGCCTGAGTGTCGCAAAAAATAGCGCCATGTTATTTCATTGGAATCATTGCTGACCAGGGATAGAAACGCTGATGGATAACGACGGGATTGCCACCAACATAGTCCCGCCCCCGATTGACGACTAACCTAACTGCCGCCTCCGTGAGATGAGCCTACTCTTGAAAGCGGAATGGGCTACGAAAGGGAACTACAGGCTTTTTAATCATACATCATACACCCAAAGCCCCGGTGAGGCCTGTTGAGGCTGCGGCGTCAAGTTATGTCCACCCCAAGAAGGGAAAGGTTTACCGGTATTACAAATGCCTGGCGAAGTTAAATGGGTTGCCCGTTAAATGCGGCTTCACCAGCATCGGCGTGCAGAAGATTGAGGAGTTCGTTATAGAGAAACTGGCCGCGCTCGGCTGGAATCGGCCGTTTTTGGAACGGTTGGTCCGCAAAGAGAGAGAATTATCTCACGGAAGAATGGGGCCTCTCAGGCTGGAAAGAGAGCAAATCGAAACCCGTCTTGCCACCATTCGCAAAGGAATCAATAATCTGGTCGCGCTTGCCAAGGACAGCTCAGCGTATGGTCAAGCGGGTAGTGCTCTTTAAGAATAAAGTTCAGGTGGAGCTTTATGAATTGCCGGTGGAAAATATCCAGCAGTCTATGGGCGCTAAAATAATAGAGGGCGAGATTAAGAACTCAAAAGTTCGAATCCCGCCCAGGTCAAAAGGCGCCAGCATAATACCACCGTCGGAGGGAACAGCGGTAATAGAAGTGGAGCAAAACTGGCGGGGTATCCACCCCCCAAAAGACAAAAATTATTTTCCCCGGCTCATTGGTAAAACCCGCATGATACCCGCATTTGAACTCACTTTGGGCCTATTCCGGGGAGTCGGAATCAGCGGCGGACAGTTCCTTTCCGTAGTCCCGATAGGCCTGTAACCCGTAAAAGTTCGAATCCCGTCGATTTAGAGACCGACGGGATTCGAACTGCCTGAGCTTGAATCATGTCACAAAAACTACATATTAGTGTGACTACTTGCTAAACTTCCGGCATGTCTCTCCCAGAAGGATGGCCGACAGAAATGTGGTTTTTTATCCCTACGCAATTACTGCATTTATCCCTATATAGCTGTTGCTAATATCCCCACGTTTTGATAGCATATATCCTAATATGGCTTACAGAAAACGTATCGTTGAATCCGAACTGGCCAGAAAACTTGCTTCCACGGGAGCGGTGGTCATCGAGGGTCCCAAGGCCTGCGGCAAGACCGCCACGGCCAGACAAGTCGCAGCCAGCGAAGTGCTTCTCGATGTGGACGCGGCAGCGCGCCAAGCGATCTCCGTCGATCCGGCGCTTGTGCTTGGTGGAAAAACGCCGCGGCTCGTTGATGAATGGCAGTTGGAGCCTTCGATTTGGAATCACATCCGCCGTACGGTGGACGACCGTGCCAAGCCGGGCCAGTTCATTCTCACCGGTTCGGCCGTTCCCGCTGATGAAATTACGCGGCATGGAGGAGCAGGACGGCTTACCCGCCTTCGGATGCGGCCTATGACCTTGGCCGAGACCGGTCACTCCACGGGTGCGGTTTCGCTGAAAGACCTGCTTCATGGGAAGGCCCCGCGGAGTCCGGATCCCGGCCTTACGATTGTGGGAGTTGCGGAGCGCATCGCGGCGGGAGGATGGCCCGGACTGCTTGATCGGAGCTTGGACGAGTCGCTGCAGGCTGTCCGGGACTATCTCGAAGAAATTTGCCGCGTAGACGTTGGGCGCGTAGGTGAACGGCGTCATGACCCTGAAAAGGTGGGCCGCTTGCTGCGTTCGCTGGCCCGGAACCAGGCGACCTACGCGTCGGTGTCAACGCTTGCAGCCGATACGGGCGGGGGGGAAGGGCCCATCAAGGAGGAGACGGCGCAAGAATATCTTGCTACACTCGGCCGGCTGATGATTATCGAGGACCTTCTTCCCTGGGCCCCTCATCTACGTTCAAAGTCCAGAGTAAGAAGCGCTCCAAAGCGCCTCTTTGTTGACCCGTCCCTGGCTGTAGCCGCTCTCCGAGCGACCCCAGAGCGCCTCTTGCATGACCTCAATCTTCTGGGCTTCCTTTACGAGGCGCTTGTTATTCGTGACCTGCGGGTCTATGCCCAGGCCGTTGATGCGCAAGTGCTCCAATATCGGGACAATACCGGCTTGGAGGTTGACGCCATTGTGGAAACGGCCGACGGCCGCTGGGCCGCCTTCGAGATAAAGCTGGGGTCCGGGATGGCCGCTGAGGGAGCGGCGAATCTGCTCAAGTTTTCGCAGCGCGTGGATATCGTCAAGCGCGGCAAGCCGAGCGCGCTCGCTGTGATTGTAGGCTCAGGCTATGGATATGTGCGTCCCGATGGCGTCGCGGTAATCCCTGTTGGCGCTCTGGGTGCATAGGCTCACAGCCTGGACCTGCATAAAAGACGGGGAACGAGTGCTGAAGTGATGCCGCAAAAAGTAAACCCTTAGGTTTTCATCCGAAAAACTGATCTGCCGGGTTCCTTAGCTGGCAACCAATCACAATCTGTGATGGGTTCCCGTCTTTGAGCTGATTTTGGGCTTATTCCGGGGAGTCGGACGCAGGTGCATTTGGGGCGATCATCCCCGATTTTTACCTCTTGCCGCCGCCGGAGGACGACTTTACGAAAAATTACGTAACTCCTGCCTTTCTGAGACGGTAGGAGCAAACACGTAAATTAGATAGGGAAGAATATTTTTACTGGGTATGATGCTGTTATAAAGTTGCGGACTTTTTATGCTTTGTCATGCCTGGGCCATATTGGGCCCAAATTTTATTCATATCTACAACAGGTAATTCCTTTTTAATTCTATCAAGGGCTTTCATCGAGTACCGCTTAAAGGTCATAGCGCCTAAAGTGATTTCCTTAAAGCAATCCCGGTCGCTTTGTAAATCGAAGTGTTTTATCATTGCTAAGGTTTTTGGGCCTGTTAGCCCGACT
>CAZYFL010000212.1:0-3315 GCA_964646805.1 uncultured Elusimicrobiaceae bacterium
CCCAGCGAAAGCTGGGGTCCAGGCAGTAAAACTGGTTTTTAAAGCCGTTTTGCACCCTGGATACCGGCTTTCGCCGGTATGACGGCTCTATTTTGGCCAACTTCGCACAGTAGAGCTAATCTGACCCGGCCGCGGGATTACCGAAAAGGCTCTTTAACTTCAAAAGAATTTCCGGGGCGGATTTTATTTCAGCAAGCGGCGTCAATCTTTCAAGCACGTAGGATTGATCCACTTTCCCCTGCCGGCGGATTAATACGCTCTTTACGTCAGACCAGTCCTTTTGCCTGTTGGCAAAAGCCTTCATTATTATCAAATCTTCCGCAGAACAGGTTAAAAGATCAATTCCGGGAAGAAACTCAAACCGGGTGGCGCGGTCGCAGGCTTCTTCCTCAAAATGCAGACCGGCAAGGGCGATGTCAATGGCAACGCCGCTCATGGATTTAAGAAGAAGCACGCGGTTTTCCTCCGCGAAGACGGCGGCCTCGGGAATTCTGGAGGGGTAAGCGGCCAGGAGGGCGCGGATAAACTCTTTCTCTTTGCCGAACCCGGTCAGCAGGGTAACGTCGACATCAACCGTAACGCGGGCTTCACCCCAGCGCTGAAGCGCAATGCCGCCTATAAAACAGAATTTCCATTTTTCTTTTTCAAAGAAATCCTGAAGTCCGACGGCTACCTGGAAGAGCGTTTTCAACGCTTTAACCTCATGAACCAACGCTGCTGTTCGATTAAGCCGGAGGTGGCGGTTGCCGGATAATTAACGAGGGCGGACTGGAAGGCGTCTTCCAGCAATTCAATAGATTGACGGACGTCCGTATGGATGAGTTCCTCCCTGCGGATGCGCTCCAGTTCAGGCCCGGCTTTCTGCCACCGGAAAACCCATTGGCGCATTGCGTCTGTTCCTGAATTATCCATAACAGTCCCGATCTTTATTTTAGCATTTTGTAACTACTCAGGTTATAAACGGTCATCAAAAACCTCCCTGAACCGCTCGTTCAGCCGGAGTTTTATGCGCTCCACGTTTTCAGACCCCGTTTGAATTTGTCCAATCGCCCGCCCCACGGCTTCAAAATATTTCCTCAGCAGCATACCCGAAACTCCGGCTGTTTTTTCCAGCCGTTCCCTATCTACGCCCGCGACAAAAGAGCCGGCCTCGCGTTCAAGGGAAGAGAGAGCGCCGGAAACCTCGTCCATAGCGGAGTAGAAAGCTTTAAGGAAAGACTGGGAAACCAGCGCATTCGCATATCCGGCTGCGAAACCGGAATGTTCGTCGGCCCCGCTTTTGAGCGCCGCGAGAAAAAAATCATCCATGGACTTGGACCGCGCCCGGAGAACAGAAGATGTCTCTTCAAACGCCGCCCTTGCGCCGTCGATCTTGACGAGACCGGCCTCAGTCGAGCGCGCGAATTGCGCGAACCCGGTTTCAAGGGCTGTTTTGTTCTCTTTTAACATTTCCCTGAAAAGCCCGCCTTGCGCCAGACTCTCCTGTTTTATGCCCGCCAGTTCCGAAGCGGATTGGCGGCGCATTAATTCCATTTCCCCTGAAATCCGGTCATTAAGAAAGGCGCATATGTCCGCCTTCAGGGTTTCCGCGGAACTCTCTGTCGTAGTAGCCAGCCAGTTTTTCATTTTTTCAAAGAAAGCTTCCCGGCCGGCCGTTTCCGCCCTGCCTGCGGCCGTCACTTTTTCTCCAAGGGACTGAAAAACCTGCGTCATATTTTCAAAAGCGTTTTTAATTTCATCCCCTTTCATCCTGCCTTGCGCGGCCATGCCGGAAAAATGCGCAAATCCTGTTTCAAAGATGCCGCTGTTTTCCTTCAGCATTTCCTTAAGAAGTCCGGCCTGCGTCAGGTTTTCCTGTTTTATGCCCGCCAGTTCCGACATTAATTGCCGGCGCGTTGCTTCCATTTCCCCTGAAACCTGGCCCTTAAGAGTGGAAAGAACGCTTTCTTTCATATTTTCAGCGGAACTCCCGGCCGCGACAAGCATCCGGAGTTTCATTTCTTCAAAGAAAGCTTCCCTGCCGGCCGTTTCCGTCCTGTCTGCGGTCTCCGCCTTTTCTTCTATGGTTGCCAGGCGGCGGGACAGTCCCTCCATGGCCTGTCTGAGTTCAGCGGAAAAGTTGTTTTCAGCGGAACGGTCGGAAGCCATTCCCTCTTTATGCTCCGTTTGCAGCGCCATAACGGAGGCGTAAAAATTCATCAGCTTCTGTTCCAGCTCTTCCACCCTCGTCCAGGATTTTTCAAGCTGGGAATGCATCTGGCGGTCAAGCTCGGTATATTTCTGCTGTTCGCGCACGGCCTTAAGCAACTCGCCTATTTCGCGGCGCGCGCTTATCTTGGACTCTTCTATATTGCGCAGCTGGGAGGCCGAAAGGTCCGCCTGCCGGCTGAAATCCCCCAGGCGGCGCTCCAGCTCCGATATTTTTGAGAGCAACGCCTCGCCGCCTGGCTGGGGCGCGGGCTGTTCCACCGGAACCGATGAAGGAGGGGGCGCGGGAGGGGCCGCTTTAAGTTGTTCGGCTATTTTCTCCTCCAGACGCGAAACGATATTCTTCTCAAGAGCCTCCATTTTCTGGTTTAAAACAGCCATGCTGTCGGAATCCGCAGCCGGTCTCGGCGTCGGCGCTGGCGCCGGCAGGGGCGCGGGCGCGGGGATAATGCTCGCGAAAATGGACGATTTTTTTTGCTCCCCCTGCGGGTCTGAACTCCCGGTATCCATATCACGCTCCTTTGGGCGCGGCTGCGGTTTCTATCATCGGCTCCATCGGCGACTCAAGCGGATTTGAGAGCTTTCCCTCTTTTATAAGAGCAAGGGCGGCGCCCACTATGGTTTCAATAGCCTGGCCGGTCTTTTCCTTTGACGGAGAGCCGTATTTCATCGTCTGTTCCAGTATCTGCCAGGCTTTTTCCGCCAGTTGTTTGCGGAGTTTTTCCTTGAACTCCGGAGAAAGATCCCAAAGCGCGCAGGCCCAGTCGTCGGGTTTTACAGTGGACGCTAAAAGCGACAGATCTCTTTCGGAAAATCTGAGCAGGTCTTCAGCCAGAAAAATTTTAGAGCGCACGTCTCTGGCAATATCGGGATGCCGGCTGGCCAGTTTTTCCAGCATCTCTTTTTTTGTGCTCAGATTTACCCTGTTCAACGATTCAAGCACCTTGGAAACCCCGCCGAGAAATGTGCGCCTCGATCGCTGCGCCTCCCTGGAACGAGGTTGCCCGCGCAGCCAGGCGAACAGCGTCGCCGATGGCGCGAGGCTCACGGCGTAATCGGGAGTCAACACCTCGATGACAAGCCCCTCGGATATTTCTCGGAGTTCCC
>CAZYFL010000212.1:3325-4540 GCA_964646805.1 uncultured Elusimicrobiaceae bacterium
CTTGGAAACCCCGCCGAAAGCTCCGGCAAGCCTTCTTTCCAGCTCCTCTTTTATAGTCATCACGACCTCGGCCTCCACAAACCGCACTGTTGCCATGCTGGAAATCACCTCCGAGGAGAACTCGGAGGGCAGTTTGCGCAGGAATTCGCTCCTGACCCCGCTCTCCATATGCCCCGCGACCAGCGCCACATTGGCGGGGTCCTCCCCGTTCATGAGATTGACAAGAAAATCCAGCTGATCTGGCCTGATATTAAAAACCAGCTCCTGCCCTTCGGCTTCTCCCCCGCCCGGGCTTTCCCTTCTCTCCGTGCCGGTCGGTTCTCTCTCAGCCATAGCGGAACCGCCGGGGAGCCCCCCCCCGGTCATCATGTTCTTGCCCATATCCATGGTTATCTGGTGGCTTTGCTGGGCCTTTGCCATGGTGTTCATGGCGCCCGCCAGTTTTAAGAAGCCTATTGACACAACTATCATGGAGACAATACCCATCAGCGTCAGGACGCCGTATTTGAACACCAGGTTAAGAGCGTCCGGGGTGTACCAGATGGTTTTCCAGAACGGGGCGAAAGTGGCTTTAATTATGGCCAGCTCATCGCCGCGCGCGACGTCAAGGCCCAGCACCTCTGAAATCACATTGCGCACGTCCTGTACCTCGCGTTCACTCATGTCCTTGTTTATGATGACGCTGACCGTAAGTTTTTTAATAAATGAAGCGGGAAACAGCATCTGTTTCTGGTAACTCTGGGCTGGGGACGCCGCACCATCCGAAATGGGAAACCCGGGCAAAAGATATTCATTAAAAGGCTGGCCTCCGGTGGATGCGCTTTCCCATCTGAACATCCTGGTCTTGTCCGCATTGGTTGCCGCGCCTGAAACCACATCCACCTTTTCTGTCCGTGTAAAATCCATTAAGGCCTGCACCACCACCTTGGCCTGGCTGGGGCCAAGCAGTTTCAGTATCACTTCGTCGGCCTTCTGCTCAAGAGAGCGTTCGTAACGCGCCTTATCGTCAAGCGGGAGACTTTGGGCGTGAACGGCAGGCAGAGGCAAAGATACAGGCAGGGACGAAGCTAGGAAGAGAAACAGAAAAAAACGCAGAGAACGGAGAGCGGAAGCCCTCCCGTTGTTCTGGCTTTTCGCAAGCGCTTTTGATTTCCTCATAAATCGTAACTACTCAGGTAGACAGAATTCAGGAGTCAGAATTCAGAATAGCCTGCG
>CAZYFL010000213.1:0-4517 GCA_964646805.1 uncultured Elusimicrobiaceae bacterium
TGGCGGAAACTTTCTCGTTGCCGGCGGTCTCATTCTGGCTCCTTAATTCTGACTTCTGGCTACCTGAGTAGTTACCAAAACTTACCTATCGGTAGATAAATTGTAACAGAGGCGCCGCACACTGTCAAGTCTACGGCTCCGCCTTCCGCCTTTGCCCAAAGGGCCTACGCGCGGGTGGGCCTTTTAACTTTTTATTATTAGGCCCTATGCCTCTGTTGTTTTTCATAGAAGAAGTATAGACTGTTCGGTAATACCCTTGTAATCTCCCGAACAGGCGGGGGAGAATCCACCGGCTGGCCTTAACCAGTTGTAACCAGGGGAAACGAAAACCTTATTTCGTTTCCCTTTTTTTTTGTTGTCCGGGTCCGGGGATGAGAATGAAAAAAAATCTGAGATACACAATCCTTCTTCTGGCCTGCGCGGCGGTCCCGGCTTCAGCGGCGGAACAGCTCAAGCTTAACACCCTTCTTACCGGCGGCAGCGGTTTCTGGGACCCGGCTTTCCAGGACTGCATGGAAACTGCCGACGGCTATCTGAATTCAAAAAACACTATGAATGTGCGCTCGGATTTCCGGAATTTCAGGGACTCTGTTATTTCAGTTCCCGCGCCTTTGCTTAAGAACCCTGCCCCGGCGAAAACCCAGACCCCGGCTGCAGGGGAGTACGTTCTGCTCGGAGTTGCAGTAGGCGAAGGTTCTTATGACAGGCTTCTGACCAGACTTGAGGCGGCGGGCCTGAGGTTTGCCGGAGAAAAGATTGCTCACGCTAAAAAGAGCAAAAAGACAGTCATCCTCGGCTGGGCGCCCTATGCGAATATCGCTAAAATAGCCAAAATAAGCGGCGTGGCGGGAGTGCTCGTAGAAGAAAAGAGCATAGTAATATCCCCGGTAAATCTATCTCACTCAGATCGCAGGAATGACTGACTCACGTTGTCATTCCCGCATCTCGTAGGCGGGAATCCATAAAAACAATCTGGAAAAGTCCGCCCGCAGTGCGGGCGGAAAGTTGCAACTGCGGGGCTTCCGGCCTCCTGGAAGAATGGTATTTTCCGTTGATGTCTGTTAAAAGTTATAATTCTATTTCATGAACGAACGCAAACATCTTCAGGATGTCCATCACGCGCATAAGCCGCGCAAGGGCTATCGGGTGGCTTTTCTGCTGGCTTTCTCCGCCGGCCTGCTGGCCGAGATGCTGTTTTTTATGTACGCCCAGATGCGCGAGATAGCGGCGCTGCTTAAAGAGGATTTCCGTATAATAGTGGTGCGCGACGAAAAATCAAAAGAGAGCGTCGAGGCTACAGGCGCGGCGCTGGCAGGGATACGAGGGACGGCGCAGGCTGTTTTTGTAAGCCGTCAGGATCGGCTGGCCCGGCTTAAAGCGGAGGAGCCGGAGTTGGTGGCCTCAGTGCTGCCGCCCGGCTCAAACCCCATGCCGGATACCTGGGAAGTAATAATCAACGAGGATTCGCTGGGAGACATGAATGTCTGGACCGACGCCGCCTGGCGCGTTCCGGGGGTGGCTGACATAAAATACAAACCTCTTGAGGCTCACGCCATAATGCATTGCGTCTTTTACGGACATCTGATAACGTTGAGCCTAGCCCTGGCCTTCATGGCTTTCATGGTTATGGCGGCCATGGTCCTCACCCACGGCCATACGCCGGCGTCACTGGCGGCCTCCCTCGGAACCGACAGGAACTGGCTCTTTTCCGGAGCCGGCGGGGCTGCGGTTTCCGCGCTGGCCGCCTACGCCGTGGTCTATCCCGTGAAATATTTAAGCCCCGTCTGGGTCTGGCCCAACCCGCTGTGGCAGGCGGCTGTGGCCCTCTCCGGAGCGTTGCTGGGCTGGGCGCTTTGCCAGTGGAAGAACGATGCACCACACTAGTTTTGTTTTTCTCTGCCTGGCGCTGTTTTCAGTCTGCCCGCCCGCGGGCCTGGGCCAGGCCGCGGTTGACGCGAAAAAGAAAAACCTTGAGGAGGTAAGCCGCCGGCTTGAGGACAAGAAAAAGGAGTTGGAGCAGTACCGGCTGGAGGAGGAGCGTATCTCCTCCGAAATCTCCGGCCTTAAAAAAGAAGAAAAGCAGACTACCTCCCGTCGGCAAGAACTGGAGGGCCAGCTTGTCAGGGCGCGCTCCCGTTCAAGCGAGTCCCGCCAGAAATACAAGTCGCTGGAAAAAGCCAAAAAAGACCTGGCCGGGGACATCTCAGGAGAACTGGTGATGTATTCCATCCAGAAAGATTTTTATTGCCCTTACTACGGTACGCGCGACATTTCAAAAGATATGCTGATGCGCTCGGCCATGCTCAACAAACGCGCTCTGCTCACCCGCATTAAAGGCGAAACCATCCGCGTCAACAAGGATATTGAAACCCTCAAACTAAAAGGAGTGGAGTTGAAATTCCGGCAGGAGCTGTTGCGCAGGCAAAGCCTGGCCAGGAAGACCATGGTGAAGACAAAGCAGGGCGAGCTGGAAAAAACCCGCGAGCAGCAGGTCAGGCTGGCCAAAGAGCTTGAAAATCTGCAGAACGCCGCCCTAGGCCTCACCCGGCTGGTAAAGAAACTGCAGAAACAGGCCCCTTACCGCAGTCGGGCGGGGACATCGGATTTGCCTATAGAAAAGGGTTCCATGTCCTGGCCCGCCCAGGGCAAGATTATAAGCCGCTTCGGCAGGGAAGACGTTCCGGGGCTTAAAACTTGGATTGTGCGCGAGGGTATACGTATAGCCACTGAACCGGATGCCCCTGTGTGTGCTGCGCTGGCCGGCAAGGTGATTTACGCCGGCCCGTTTCGCGCTTATGGGAACGTGGTAATAATTGACCATGAGAAGGGGTTTTTTACTATTTACGGGCTTTTAAGCCGGATAGACGCATCTAAGGGCCAGGCCGTGGCCGCGCTGTCGCCCCTAGGGCTGGCGGGGGAAGACACCCAGGCCATGAGCTCAGGCAAAAAGTCCTCCGGCAGCGCCGTTTATTTTGAGATACGCAAGGGCGACCGGGCCTTAGACCCCCTCAAGTGGCTCCCGAATTAGATATAATTGAGGGTACAGGTGTCCGGCCTGAAAACTTCAACTGAAGTTGTTAGTTACCGGTCTTTTCCGTTTTTAAGGAACTTTACGATGAAGAACGCAAGAAAGTTTGTTTTTATAACACTTTCAGCCTTGGTCATAGGTGTTATTTTCCCCTATGTAAACTTCGCGCTGGACCGGACCTACCAGCAGCTTAAAGTCATAGTGGACGTGCTGGAGCTGATAAAAGAGAGTTATGTCGAGCAACTAGATCCGCAGAAGCTGGTTTACGGCGCCGCCAGGGGCATGGTTGCCGAATTGGACGATTACTCGCAGTTCATGGAGCCTGACGTCTATGACAGGGTAAAAAGCGACACCGAGGGGGAATTCGGCGGAATAGGCATACGAGTGGACACCCGCGAAGGCTGGCTGACCGTGGTGACGCCGCTGCCCAATACCCCGGCCTGGAGGGCGGAAATGCTGCCCGGAGACAAAATAATAAAAATAGAGGGCGAATCCACCAAAACCCTGATAATAGATGAAGCCATAAAAAAGCTGCGCGGCAAGCCCGGCACACAGGTTAAAATAACCACCGCGCGCGAGGCGGAGGACAAGAACGCCGAGTGGATAACGAAGGAAATCACTCTTACCCGCGAGTTGATAAAGGCCGAGAATGTGAAGTGGCGCATGCTGGATTCAAAAACCGGCTATGTCAAGATCGTGGAATTTACCGGCCACGCTACTGAGAACCTTGAAAAAGCCCTGGCCGAACTGAAGGGCAAAGGCATGGAGGCGCTGGTGCTGGACGTGCGTTACAATCCGGGCGGCCTGCTCTCCGCGGCCGTAGACGTCTCCAGGCTTTTTATGAACGATAACAAGATGATAGTTTTTACCAAGGGCCGCAAGCCGGAAAACTATCAGGAATTCAAGGCCAACAGCGCGGCCCCGTATGAAATGCTGCCGGTGGTCGTCCTGATCAACCGCTACTCGGCCAGCGCCAGTGAAATAGTTGCCGGCGCCATGCAGGACAACAAGCGCGCCGTCATAGTGGGCGAGCGCTCCTTCGGCAAGGCCAGCGTTCAGTCCATGATACCGCTTTCAGACAAGTCCGCGTTGCGCCTGACCATAGCCAAGTATTACACCCCGAGCGGCAAATCCATACAGCATGATGCCAGGAACGAAACTGGCGGCATCACTCCCGATATAGAGATCAAGGTACCGGTGGAGATGGAAAAAAAGTTGATCCAGCAGGGTGAGGAAATATATTTTCCCGGCAAGGACGGTAAGGAGAGCAAGGACGGCAAGGCGGACAAGAAGAAAGACGCGCCCCGCGACGAAGTGCTGGAACGCGCCGTGGAACTGCTTAAGGCCCGCGAAGTGCTGGGGAATCTGAAGCCCGGGAAATAACGGGGAGGGTATTAAGGGAAGGTAAAGCAAAAAATATTACTTCCCTCCTTTATCGTAACTGCTCAGGTAGCCAGAAGTCAGAATTCAGGAGTCAGAATGAGGATGT
>CAZYFL010000214.1:0-4504 GCA_964646805.1 uncultured Elusimicrobiaceae bacterium
CGGCGGCATCAACACAAACTGGGAGAAAACGCTTTCTTCCATAACCATAATCACTCCCGATCTGCCACAAGTACCGCACGGCTGGTACCACATGCGCGTTGCAGCCGCCGGCGTCTTCTCCGAAGGTTATGCCGTGCAGGTAACCACGCCGCGCCCGACCGGCACAGCCACCGCGCCCACCGGCGCCGCACAAGGCACAAACTCCGTCATCTGGACCTGGTACCAGGGAACTATCACAGAGGTAGACGGCTACTCCGTTTACTCGGCCACCAACAATGTCTTCATCTCCACCGCGGCTTTTGCAGCCGCGGTCTCCTACACGCAGGCCAGCCTGGCGCCCAACACGGCGGCCTCCATAATGGTGGCCGGCTATAATCAGGGCGGCAGCGGACCGCTTTCAAGATCCACCACCCATTACACACTGGCGGCCGTTCCCACTTCGCTCAATATAACCGCCGCCAGTTTTGAAACCGTCGGCCTGGAATGGGCCCCGAACGGGAACTCCGGGATTACAACCTATGAAATTTCCATGTCCCCGGCTACGTCGCCACAGTTCTCCAGCGCGCTGGATATTTCCACCCCGGTGCCCTTCAGCGTCAACCATACCAGCACCTCCACCGTAATAGCACAGCTCTCCGCCAACCAGATGTACGACTTCCGCGTAAGCGCGAAGAACGGCGCCGGGGAAATAACGGCTTTCAGTAACTATGTTACCACCATAACCGTAGGCAGCGTGAATAACTTTACAGGCAAGGCCCTGACCAACGACACTATAAACTGGTCATGGGATGAAGCGCTGGGCGCCACCTATTACGAGCTTTACGATATAACGCTGGGAACCGCCGCTGCCGCGTTAATAGGCTCACCCACCGACAATAATCTTTCGCAGACCGTGCTTTCTACCAATAAGAGATACCAGGCCTCTGTCGGCGCCGTCAAGACCACCACAAACGGCCCCATACGGGGGCCCGTGGCCCAGGCGGCATGGGTTTACACGCTCACAGTGCAGCCGCTACGCGGTACGCCCAACGTTTTCACTGATGTCAGCACCGGCAGCTTCACCGTAAACTGGATAACCAACGGCAACTCCACCTGGACCGTTTACAGGGTGGCCGGCTCCCTGGACAGCGCCTTCAGCGCGCCCTTTACTTTTGAGACCACCAATAGCTCCATAACCTTCGCCTCGTTGTCGCCCAATGTCCGCTACTACGCGCGCCTCACACCCGTCAATGGCGACGACATAGAGGGAACGGTCATGGACCTGGACTCAAAATACACGCTGGCCAAGGTGCCCGCCAGCCTCACTGTTGTGGAGACTTTCATGTCCGGAATAAAGCTAAAATGGGATACGGACGGCAACTCGGCGAAAACCGTCTACGAAGTGCGCAGTTCTACCTCCAGCGACTTCTCCGCTCCTATAAAGACCCACGTTTATTTTTCGGAACTGTACACCGGTAGCGCCACCTTCGTAAACGGTCTGCTCACCTCCACCCCCTACTATTTCGACGTGGCCGCCTGCAACGGGGAGGGCGTTGACCTGGGTTGCACAGGCGTCGGCGTAACGGCCCGTAAGCGGTCGCTGGGCGCTACCACACTGTCGGGGCCCGGCGGCGCGCCCTCCGGTTCAATCGGAGGCACCAGCGACCCTTCCAGGGCGGTAACAATCTCAGGTACCCTGCCCAATGACCGCGAGGTAACGATGTATACCACGGCCGGCTCCTTTGCCTCAGCCACGGCCATAGCCATCTCCTCCTTCTCCCCCACCGGCGGCACAGATCGCTGCGACTACATGCCAGGCGGATCCCCCGTAGAAGTCGCAATCTTCTCGCAAGACGGCAGCCAGCCACAGACACCGGTGACGCTGACGCTTAACTACTCCCTTGCGGAGGCAAACGGCGGCATAGATGTCAATGCCTCAAATATAGTCCTGGCCCGCTACAACCCGGAGACAGCGCAGTGCCTGCCGCTTGAGACTAAAGTAGACACCGGACCGCGCACAATAACGGCTACGCTCAATCATTTCAGCCTGTTCCAGGTTATGGTGCGCGTGGCGGCCTCAAACCTCAACAACGTGCTGATCTACCCCAACCCCTTCTACGTCAACCGCGGCCATGGCTTTGTGACCATAGACAAGATTCCGGCCGGTTCCAGGGTGCGCATCTACACCCTCTCAGGCGACAAGGTCTGGGAAGCCACCGCCGGCACCACCGGCGTCATTATTTGGAAGGGCCTCAACAAGTCCGGCTATCTGGTGGCCAGCGGTGTTTATCTTGCCGTGATTGATTCCGGCTCGGGAAAGAAAGTGTTTAAGCTGGCGGTGGAAAGGTAAGTTATGAAGAATGTTTATCCTCTGGCCTTTTCCCTCTGCCTGGCTTTCTCCTTTCCTTCTCCGCTCTTTGCCGGCGAGGACCCCCGCTATTTTTCCTCCAGGGCGGCCGGCACCGCCACGGCCGACTTCCTGAACCTGCCGGCAGGGGCGAGGGCCGCGGCCATGGGCGGCGCTTATTCAGCGGTAAGCGATGAAGCCTCCGCCGTCTACTGGAACCCGTCCGGCCTGGTGCAGATCCCCAGACTTTCCGCCGTGTTTATGCGCGCCCAGTACCTGGAGGAAATAAACTACCAGTACGCCGCCTACGCGCACCGCCTCTCCTACGACTCCGTGCTGGCCGGCTCGGCGCTGGTTACCGACATCGGCGCAATAACGAAGACGGACATCTCCGGCGGCATAATGCCGTCCGGCAGCTTCACCCCGCGCGATCAGGTTTTTACGCTGTCGTACAGTAAAGCCATACTTGAATTTTCAGACAAGGATATAGACGTGTCGGTGGGCGTTTCGCTAAAGTATATAAAGTCCACTATAGCAGACTCTGCAAAAAGCTACGCAGGGGATGTGGGCATAATGACTTACAACTTCGGCGACATCCCATACCGCCTGGCCGTCACCGCCGCCAATATGGGCGGCGGCCTGACTTACGACAAGGAATCCAACCCCCTGCCGCTCACTTTCAGGCTGGGCGCGGCCGTAAACCCATTCCGCAACATTCTGGTAGCCACTGATGTAGTGCTCCCCAAGCAGAACCAGCCCAACGTGCTGTTAGGCGTGGAACTGGCTGCTACTCCCAACGAGCTCACCCGCCTGTGCGTACGCGCCGGCCTCAACACCCGGCAGATGGGCGACGGCATAGGCGGCCTCTCCATGGGGATAGGCGCTACCCTGCGATCCTTCAGCCTGGACTACGCCTTTGTCCCGATGGGGGAGCTCGGGTCCACGCACCGTATCTCGCTCACCTTTGACTTCCCTTTCCGCAACCCCATCTTCCAGCGCCGCGACCGCAGTATCTTCGCCAAGATGAAAGGCGTGTCATTCAAATAAGAGAGCGATTAGCGATAAGCTAAGGACCTCTCTTTTATCTCATCCCACATCCTTTGCCTGCGTTGACACCCTCCGGTAAATAATATAGATTGTTAAGCTGGAAATCGCATATGAAAGCCCTTGGACAACACCTGATACTGGAACTTTACGGCTGTAGCGCCGCAACGCTCTCCTCGGTGTCGGACGTGCAGGATGCCATGCTAAAAGCCGCCATGGCGGCCGACACCACCATAATAGATTCTATCTTCCACCACTTCAAGCCTAACGGCGTCTCAGGCGTAGTGGTTATAGCCGAATCCCATTTCGCCATACACACCTGGCCGGAACACCGGTATGCCGCGGTGGACCTTTTCACCTGCGGTGCCAAAACCCGCCCCTGGGAGGCTTTCAAGGCGGTGAAGAAATTTTTCAAAGCCACACATTTCAGCGTGGTGAAGCTGGAGCGGGGATTGCTGCCGAAATGAGGAAAAAAAACTTTAATTGGATAAAAAATTCCAGGAGCATTCTGCCGAAGGGGGAATGGTTCGTGGAGCTTTTCACTCCGGGAGAGTTGCACGCCCATCGCGCGCTGAAGGTACTTGAAACCTCTTCCACGGCCTTTCAGGAAGCCACACTGATAAAGACGCATACCTTCGGCAAGATGCTGGTGATAGACAATGAAACCCAGTCAAGCCAGTACGACGAAGCCTTCTACCACGAATCCCTTGTCTGCCCGGCCCTGCTGGCCCACCCTGCCCCTAAAAATGCGCTGGTACTGGGCGGGGGGGAAGGCGCCACCGCCAGGGACATCCTCAACGACCGCGGCATAGAGCGCGTGGTTATGGCCGACATTGATTACAACATACTGCGCTTCGCGGAGAAGCACCTTGAGACCTGGCACCGCGGCTCCTTTGCCGACCCGCGCCTGCGCCTGCTGGCCCAGGACGCCAAAAAGTGCGTGGAAAATACCTCCTTAAAATTTGACCTTATCTATTCGGACCTGCCCAGTCCTATAAAGGGCGGCCCGGCCTGCGACCTTTACACGCTGGAGTTCTACCGCAGCATGAAGGGCATAATGGCGCCAGGCGGGATCTTCGCCATGCAGGCGGGCCCCGGCACCCCGTTGCAATTCGACCTGCATCCGGCCATTTA
>CAZYFL010000215.1:0-4495 GCA_964646805.1 uncultured Elusimicrobiaceae bacterium
GAATTGTGCTTCGCACCCGCGATAATCTGCCTTATGGCGCCTACAGATTTGCAAGACAGAAATATGCAGGGCGTATTCCGCGCGGAACGCGCCCTCGCTATGCGAGGGGAAAATTTCAACTGAAACTTTTCCGGTCAAGAATTGGAGGAGGGGTGTATGCTGTTGACTCTGGTATGGGGTGGGATTGTTGTATATTTTATGGGATGGAGTCTCGAAATTCCACTGCTACTCGCAGCGGGAATGTTGCTTTCCGCCTGGGGCCTTGTGCTTTTTCATCGAAAGAGTGGACATCCGGCCCGATATGCCGTTATCTCGGTATTTCTGGCGCTGATCCCGATCTTCGGTCCGATGATTGGATTGGTTTTAAAACCCGGGGCGTCTAAACGGCAAGGATAAAAAAATGGAGAGAGATATTGAAAAAACGCCTGCGAAAAAAGCGTCCTGTCAATCTATGAGGGCGACAGGTATTTTTTTAATGGGTGTTGCCGTGTTTGCGGGCATAGCCACATTTAAAGAAGGGCAAATAATAGGCGCTGGCCTGGGTGTAAGCGGCGCCCTGTTCTGGCTGGCCGGTTTTGGTGGCGGCAAGGATTGGAAATTATTTCCGGTTGCGCCGGTTATAGCGGCGACAATAGCGTTGCTGCTTATGTCTTACAGCTGTTTTCGCTCGCTTGCGGTACTGCCGTAAGCTGTTCCAGGGCTTTGTGAATGCCGATCTCCAGCCCGGCTTGGTGCAGCTTCCTCCGAAGCAGCGAGGTAAGCGTCAGCTTACTTATATTCCGGATCCACGAAGGCGCGGTAGGACTGGGGGGTGAGGGCGGCCCAGGTATACTTGTTTGCGGGGTTCCAAAGCACCCAGCTTTCCAGCAAATTCAGGCGCGTAGCTATCAGCTGCGCGCGAACTTCCGCCGGACCGTAAGTCCGGCCGAGGGAAAAATCCTGCAGATAGGGGCGCAGCCTGACATAGTCCGGACCGAGGCGGCCCATAGCGTCCTTAAGGCCGCGGTTTATAATCTTGTACGGGCTGGCTGTTGGGTTTCCTGTATTACATTCCCCCGGCGCGTAATGCGAAGGATACATCATCGGATAAACATAGTCGGAGCCGGCTGCCAGCGTCCTGATGTCCTGACCTATGCCCATATCGTGCTTCACCGTGGTGGTCAGGCCGAACACGTCAACTGAAATTTTCACCTTGTACGGTTCCAGGCGCTTGCGCGAGTATAGCAGGAACTCCTTCAGGTTGTTTATGGCGGTCTGGCGGTTATGCGGTTTTTTATATCTGCAGAGCGAGGTGTTGCCTTCTGTGGGGTAGCGCAGATAATCAAACTGTATTTCCTCAAAGCCCAGCTTTGCGCAGCGCTCGGCTATGTCCAGTATATAATCCCAGACCTCGCGACTGTATGGATCCGCCCAGGTGGCGCCGTTATCTGCGCGCCAGGGATCCCCGCCGGGCATCCGTACCGACAAATCCTGCCGGACTTCAGGCAGCACCTTGTCCTTGAAAACCACTATGCGGGCCACGGTGTAGAGGCCCGCGTCCTTGAAATCCTTCAGCATAGCCTCCGGCTTGCGTATCGCGCCCTGGTAGGCGCCGAACTTGTGCGCTTTTTCCACGCCGGGGATATAAACCCTGCCGTCTGTTTCCTTTATGGCTATTACAACAGCGTTGATTACGGAGCCGGAAATTTTTTTGATCAGTTCCTTCCTACTTTTGGCGGAGCCCGCGCCCCAGGAGGTCAGGTGTATGCCGCGCACCCGGCGTTCGGCCAGTACCAGTTTCCTGATGGTAGAAGTGGATACCTGCACTTTGATGGTTTCGGCGGCGGCCTGTACGCCGGCGGTAACGGAGGGGAGGGACGCAAGAAGTAAAAATAACGCTGTGTGGACCATGCGCATATATTTTACAATTACAGGGAGGACAAAAGCGATCCGGAATTGTGAAATTTCCAGAACTATTTTTATTGGGGGCTTTGCTTATGCCGCAGCAACTTTTCGGCGCGGACAAACTGGTAATCCACTATAGCCGGACGGATAAAATCTACTCCGGCTGGAACCTCTGGGTCTGGAACGACGAAGAAAAAATCCCGGGGTTTGAACTGTCTCCTTCCGGCGACGGTCCCTTCGGCGTGTTTTACGAACTGGACCTGGACGCCTCCGGACTATCCGGCAAAAAGACCGGCTTCCTGCCGCGCCAGGGGAACTGGACCAACAAGGACGTCCCGGACAGGATACTGGCCGCGGCGCGCCAGGGCGAAGTTTACCTGCTTGAAGGCGACGCGGCTGTTTACTCCGCCCCGCCTGAGGTTTCCACCGCCATAACCGGCGCCTGGCTGGACGGGGCCGGCGAGGTGCGCGTAACTTTCACGCGCCCGTTGGCCGCGGCCTTCCTGGACGGCCAGGGCTTCTATATCAGCCGGGGTACGGAAACCTTTAAGCCCGTTTCCGTCGCGCCTGTCTCCGGGGCCTGCTCGCGCGCGGCCCGGCTGGCGTTTAACGGTCTTAATCCTGACCACAAGGCGCTGAACTCCGGGGAATATAAACTTTTCTCCGCCGGGTTTGATCCCGTCGCGCTGAGGCTTGGCGAAGCGGTTTACGGGGCGGGCTATTCCAGCCCGCTTGAGCTGGGGATGACGTCTGAAAAGGGGCGTTCTCTCCTGCGCGTTTTCGCGCCTTACGCTGTAAAGGTGGAAGCGCTGGTTTACGACTTCCCCGGCGCGCAGCCCTATGTATACCTGCTGGGAAGTAAAGCGGGCGGAATCTGGGCAAAGAAATTCGGCGGGTCGCTTGAGGGGAAATATTACCGGCTGCGGACGGAACAGAACGGTAAAATTTACGAGGGGCTTGACCCTTACGCGCGCTGCGTCACCGGCGACGGAGGGAAGGCCCTGGTTCTCAAAGACGAAACCCCGGTTTATCCCGGGCCCTTGTTTGACGCCTCCGAGACCGTGATTTACGAGGTTCACCTGCGCGACCTCACCATGGATAAATTTTCCGGCGTGAAAAATAAGGGCGGGTACCTGGGCGCAGCCGAAGCCGGGACGCGCCACCCTGAGTTCCCGCTGATAACAACAGGGCTGGATCATATCGCCGGGCTGGGCGTGAACGCCGTGCACATACTGCCTTTTCAGGACTTTGAAAACGGCGACAACGCCTCGGTTTATAACTGGGGCTATATGCCGGTTAACTTCAACTCTCCCGAGGGCTCCTACGCTTCAAATCCGGCCGACGGTTCCCGTGTGCGCGAAACGAAACTGATGATAGACGCCTTCCACCGCAAGGGGCTCAAGGTTATAATGGACGTGGTATACAATCACACGGCTGAAACGCGGGCCGCCGTTTACAACTTCAACGCCGCCGCCATGGATTATTATTACCGGCTCAATTCCGACGGCACATACTCCAACGGTTCCGGCTGCGGCAACGAGTTCCGCACCGAAGCGCCCATGGCCCGCAAGTTCCTGCTGGACAGCCTGCTGTACTGGATGCGCGAATACAGGGTGGACGGGTTCCGTTTTGACCTGATGGGACTGATAGACGCCGAAACCGTCGCGGAAATAATGCGCGTCCTCAAGCTGGAAAACCCCGGCATCTTTATTTACGGAGAGCCCTGGACGGCGGGCGCCACTCCGGCGAAAGGCGTTAAAAAAGGCAGCCAGCGTTCTCTGGGTTTCGCCGTGTTCAACGACGGTTTCCGCGACGCCATAAAGGGCGGCGTCTTTTCTCCCGCGGATTTAGGCTATGTACAGGCCGCCAGGAACCGGGAGGGCGTGATGCGCGGAATACGGGGCGCGGTGGACGATTTTACCGACGGCCCGCTTGAAACCATAAACTATGTCTCCTGCCATGACAACCACACGCTGTGGGACCGCATAGAGCTGTCGGTTAATCACGAACCTCTGCAAAACAAGGTAGCTATGGACAAGCTGGCTAACGCGCTGGTGTTCACCTCGCAGGGCATACCCTTCCTGCACGCCGGGGAGGAATTCCTGCGCACCAAAAAGGGCGAGGGAAATTCCTACAACCTGCCGGACGAAATAAACCGGCTGGACTGGACGCGCAAGAAGGAGAATTTCGCCGTGTATTCCTATTACCGCGATTTGATATCCCTGCGCAAGGCCCACCCGGCTTTCCGCATGAAGACCGCCTCCGAAGCCAGGGAAAATCTTAAATTCTACGAGGAACTGGGGCTTAAGGTGGAACCCCCTGCTATAGCCTACCTGCTTTACGGTGAGAAGGCCGGCGACGCCTGGGGGCGCATAGTGGTGCTGGTGAATCCTGAGAAAGAGCCGCGCAGATTCACGCTGCCCGAAGGAAACTGGCTGGAAGCCTTTGATTCTACAGGGCTGGTTAAGGAGCCGGAGTTGCCGGTTTCCGGAACTTTTGAGGTTGAGCCGCTCTCGCTCGCTATTCTGCGCCGAAACCCGTAGGATTAGGTGTTTCCGCGTAACTACTCAGGTAGATAGAATTCAGAATTCAGGAGTCAGAATGAAGATGC
>CAZYFL010000216.1:0-4486 GCA_964646805.1 uncultured Elusimicrobiaceae bacterium
GTTCCTTCTTAAGGTCTTCTACATAGACTTTAGACGCCCCGGCCTTCAGGGCTTTCCGCCTGGCCTGATTGAAATCCCCCGCCTGACCGACATCGGCTATATAGGCTACGACTCCGTACCCTTCCTCTAAAAGCCATTTCAGAATTACGGAAGTGTCCAGTCCTCCGCTGTATGCCAGCACCACTTTTTTATTTTCACTCATGTAAATTCTCCCGAATTTATTTTTATCCGGTAACTACTCAGGTCGCTATAGGGGGTTCGGGTCGGCCGGGGTTTTGCCCCGCGAACCCCGGAAGATGGAAACCCTTGCGTCGGTTTCCCCCCGCCTGGCGGGGCCCCCCCTTCCGCAAGGGGTTCGCGAAACAAAACCCCGGCCAACCCTCCACTACCTGAGTAGTTACTTTATCCGCAGATTTAACAGTCTGCTTTAGCAATGGATCTCGGCGTTTCTCCGGTAGTAGTAGTAAAATGTAAGCGCGATGCAGAGAAGATAGAAGCCCATAAACACATAGAGAGCGCCCTGCGGCCCGCCGGTCAGCCGGATAGAGGTGCCGTAGCTCTTCGGAACAAAGAAGGCCCCGTAGGCGGCAAACGCCGCGGTAATACCGACCACGACTCCGGACTGCCTGTTAGCGTTGTTGATCGCCTGGAGATGCGTCTGCTCCCCCTTCTCCGCGCGATAATTATTTCTGGTGATGTAGATGACGGGAAGCATGCGATAGGTGGAACCGTTCCCGAGACCGGCGCAGACGAACAATATCATAAACATGGCAAAAAAGCCGGCAAACGCGTACGGCTCCGCTTTGACTCCAAGGAAGTAAATGACCCCGCAGACCGCGGCGGCCATCGCGATAAAATTCCAGAAGGTCACGCGCGCCCCGCCGATCCTGTCGGAGATGAGCCCGCCTACAGGCCGGATAAGCGAACCCACGAGAGGACCGAGGAACGCGTACCGGAGGGGATCTACTCCGGGAAACTGCGACCTGATGAGGAGGGGAAAACCGGCCGAGTAGCCGATGAACGATCCGAACGTCCCCATATAGAGCAGGCTCATTATCCACGCATGTTTGTCTTTGAGCATGACAAACTGCGCGCGGAGCGAAGAACGCGCTACGCGTAGGCTATTCATGAAGAACCAGGTCGTAACCAGGGAAATAACAATAAAAGGGACCCAGATATACGCCGCGTTCTGGAGCCAGATCTGCCTAGCCGCGCCGACCACCACATTCTGCGGATCGCCCCCGAGCGCACCGAAAAGTCCTGCGGTGATGATGAAAGGGATGATGAACTGGACTATGGAGACGCCGATATTGCCGCCGGCCGCATTGAAGCCGAGGGCGGCCCCCTTGAGCCGCTTAGGAAAGAAAAAGTTTATGTTCGCCATGGACGAAGCGAAGTTGCCGCCGCCGAAGCCGCAGAGCAACGCCAGGAGCGCGAAGGTAGAGTAAGATGTTGCCGGGTCCTGAACAGCCAGCCCGATGCCGATAGCGGGGATGAGTAGCAGCGCAGTTGAAACCAGCGTCCAGTTGCGGCCGCCGAATACCGGGACCATGAGCGCGTACGGGATACGCAGGGTAGCGCCGGTGAGGCCCGGTATCGCCGCCAGCCAGAAGAGTTCATTCGCGGTAAAGTCAAACCCTATCTCCGGTAGCATGACCGAGGTCGCGCTCCAGACCTGCCAGATGGAAAACGCGAGGAATTCGGCAAACACCGAAAAAATTATATTACGGGTCGCGACGCTTTTGCCGGTTGCTTTCCAAAAGGCGGGGTTCTCCACCTCCCAATGATCTATCCAGTATTCAGGCATGTCAGCAGGGTCTCTCGGCATTACCCCTCAGGTAGTACCGGTAGTTTATGGCGAACGAGACCGCGTAGAACGCGATAGCTCCGAAAAAGAAGTATTTCGCCGACTGGAACCTGCTTATAGAGGCGCCTATGAGCATCGCGAATATGAACGGGCCATAGGCGGCCACGGCGGCCGTCCAGCCGAGTACCCCCGCGCCCTGCCTGGGGTTGTGCGAGAAGATGACCGGGATCTGGCGGAAGGTGGACGCATTACCGATACCGGCAAAGAAAAACATCGCGAGCATGATTTTTACGAATCCGGGGAACTGAGCGAGAGACGCCGGATTGAGATAGGGAATAACGGCTGCCGAACAGACGATGAGGCCCGCCGCGCTGATCGCGGTGATTATGGAACCGGCCCGCGCGCCCATATCGCTCAACGGGCCTGCTATCACCCGCACCAGCGAACCGATGAGGGGCCCGTAAAACGCATACTTAAGCGCGTCCGGCGCGTTGGGGAACCCGCCGTAGATAGTCTTGATCATCAGCGGGAAGGCGGCCGAAAACCCGCTGAACGAGCCGAATGTCATCATGTATAAAACGGTCATCAGCCAGGTATGCTTCTCCGGGAAAATGTCCAGTTGGTCCTTAAACGACGTCTTTACCGGCACACTGCGGAGCCAGAGGCCGGCGACGACCGCCATGAGAATAATGAAAGGGATATACCAGAAGGCGGCGTTTTGCAGCCATATCGGCCTAGCTATATCTCCCTTCGTAAATATCTGGGGCGCGCCGGTCACAACGCCCAGGGAAGCGACGGCGATGATCCACGGTGTAACAAACTGCGTAAGACTCACTCCGAAATTGCCGATGCCGGCCTGAATCCCGAGAGCGGCGCCCTGAAGACGCTTCGGGAAGAAGAACGAGGTGGAAGGCATGAACGAAGAGAAGTCGCCGCCGCCGAGACCGGTCAAAAGCGCAAGCGCTATAAAAACCCAGAAGGGGGTGGAGGGATCCATCACGGCTAGGCCCAGTCCTATGCACGGAAGGAGCTTAAGGAGCGTAGCCCAGGCGACCACCTGTCTCGTCCCAAAGATGGGAATGAGGAACATGTGGATAATGCGGAGCGTACCTCCGGCAAGCCCCGGCATTGCCGCAAGCCAGAAAAACTGCATTTTAGTGAACTCAAATCCGATCTGCGGAAGACGGACCACGACCGCGCTCATGACGAACCAGGTGGAGAACGAAAGCAGCAGGCACAGCGTGGTTATAGCAAGCGTGCGCCACGCTATCCTGCTTCCTGTTTCTTTCCAGAAAGCGGGGTTTTCCACTTCCCATTTTTCTATTATTGCCATTTGTCCTGCTCTCCTTCAGGGCGGCTGTGGGCTGAAAGCCCGCCTGTCCCTGTTCCAGACCACAAGCTGCGCCGGCCGCCAGAGGTAAGGCAGCGGGAACACAAGAAAATGCGCCAGCCTTGAAAAAGGAACGAGCGCCGCCAGCACAAACGCCAGTACCACGTGCGCCTGGATTATTATCCGCATGTCCGCCACGCCGCCAATGGCCGGCTCCAGGGTAAAAAGAGACGCCAGATAAGGCGATAGTACCGCCGCGAACCAGGAGGAACCCCACCTGTAGAGAACTGCGGTAAGTATACCGAGAACTACCTGGGCTATAAGAAGCAGGAGGATAAGATAATCCATCGGCGTCGTGACCGCCCTGATCCTGGACAAAACCACCCGTCTTGCCAGCAGGATGAGAAGCCCGGCAAGCATTGAGACGGCAGCGGCGAAACTTATAATTTCAAAGGCGAGAAGCCTGGCCGGGACGGCGTTCCACGAAAGTACCATTGAAGGAAAAAGGGCGCACGAAAGATGTCCGAAAAGCAAAACCAGTACGCCCCAGTGGAAGGGCTGTACGCCCCAGAAAAGCGCCTGCCCCTCCAGAAACTGTGAGGACTGGGACGAATAGGTGAATTCCCTCTTCGTATAGCCGTAAATTCCGCCTGCTGCCGCCAGAACCAGGGCCGCATAAGGCAGCGCGATATAAAGCATTTCTTTTGACATTTATTTTCCTGTTAACTGCGCGCTTTGAGAGCATTTGCGCCGGGCGCGGCGCTCTTTACAAATTCCAGCAGGAGCTCCGAAAGAGGCAGATAGACGGAGATGCCCTTTTCGTTTTTTGCCTTGTTCATGATAGAAACTATCTTAGCAAGGGCCGGGGCAAGGGCCAGATTAATGAGCTCGTCCCTGTCCTCGCCCTCTTCCATCCTTGTCAGCAGGATCAGGATGTTCGGGAGACTGTCGGGAAGCTCGCTGCCGCAATCCACGCCGTACCGCTGCTGCAGGCCCTTGAGGTGGAGGAGGAATTCCACCCTCTTTCTCTCGTCCCCGAAAAGCTGGAAGCCGATATCCAGCGAAACCAGCGGCTTGATATAAAAAAGGTCGGCGTATATCTCTTCCAGCCCGGTCAAAGAGAATTTCCCCGCCTCTTTTACGGCTAGGCTTACCTTCTCTGCATGGGAATGGTTTGTTCCCGCGCAATACGCCTCAAGCCCGGAAAGCGAGTTTTTTAACCCCTCCGTGGGATACTTAAAAACCTGCGAGACCAGTTCCAGGAAACGGCTATCCATGGTAACTACCCATGTTATCATTGCGAGCGGCGGCGGGCTTGCCCTGCGCGCCCTTGCGGATGGGGGGCCCCG
>CAZYFL010000217.1:0-4405 GCA_964646805.1 uncultured Elusimicrobiaceae bacterium
TAAACCGCTGCCCCAGGTGGTTTTTGGGGAGTTTTAAGAGTTGTGCAACAGGCTCACAGGTAGCCAGAATTCAGGAGTCAGAATTCAGAATAGCCCGCGAATAGGCCTCCAAAAATCTCGTCGCCGACATCCTCATTCTGACTCCTGAATTCTGACTTCTGGCTACCTGAGCAGTTACAATCAGTAACCGGTGAGGAGTTTTTCCGAAACTGGCTGCCGATTACTGAGTACCGGCTATCCGGGGCGCAACAATTCCGTAACAGCCTTTTGGGATAATATACTCGTCCTGATCTATCAAGGCCCGGTTTATTATATGACGGAAGCTCCAAAGAAGCGCGGAAGACTGTTTTACAAGTTCCTCCTGATTTTCCTTATAGTTTCGCTGGCGCCCCTGGGCATAGTCGGCTATTACCTTGTAAATCTCAGCAAGGTGACCCTTTACCGCGCCATCTCCCGCGACCAGGAATCCCTGGCCGTCGGCTTCGCCGATACCGTCTCAAGCTACATAATAAATTTTCGCAACGTGCTGTCCGACGCGGCCCGTCTGGAGGACTTCGCCTCCATGAACACAGCCAAACAGCAGGAACTGGTGAGTCACATCATGCAGCTGCACGCCGCTTTCCTAGAGATTTCGGTGATAGATATCTCAGGCCGGGAGACGGTGCGGCTGGGGCGCTTTGAGCGCGAAAGTAAGATGCGGGATTTCTCCGGCGACGCACTGTTCGCCAAGGTTATGCGCGCCGGTGAATTTGTGGGCGGGCTTGAGAGGTACAGAGGCTCCTACCCCGCCATCACCATGGGTGCGCAGATAATAAACCCGGTAACCAACCAGCCGGCGGGGGCGGTGCTCGCCAAGATGAGCCTTACCGCCCTTTCGAGCCTCCTGAAGACCGGCTTCCCTGAGACCTCCCATACGCAGGCCGCCGTGATAGATTCCAGCGGGTTCCTGATAGCGCATTCTGATCCCAAAGAAATTTACAAACCGGGCGCGAAGCTCCCCGACGACGTGCTTAACATCCTGCTGCGGAACGACGCCAGAACCGGCGGCGGGGAACACGTAATTGAATCCACCGGAGAGCGGGTGCTGGTGGCCTTTGCGGAGGTTTCGGACATGGGTTGGGTGGTTTACATACAGCGCTCCGCGTCCGTGGCTTACTCGGCTTCCGACGAGATGCTCAAGCGCACCTGGCGCATGCTGCTGATAGTCGCCGTTTTCGTACTGTTCCTCGGTTACGCGGTTTCGCTGGTTATCACGCAGCCCATCTCGGCCTTGCGCGAGGCCGCTATAAAACTGGGCGAGGGAGACTTTGATTACTTGCCGGACCTCAGCATACCCAATGATGAGATAGGGGAACTGGCGCACACCTTTATGCAGATGAGCGACTCGCTTAAGGTTAAGACGGCCGAAATTATGTCCGCCAAGGAGGAGCTTGAGCGCCTGAACCGCAGTCTGGAGAACCGTGTGGAGGCCCGCACGCGCGAGCTGAAATCCGCGCAGGACGAGCTTATTAAGAAGGAGCGCCTGGCCGCGATAGGGCAGATGGCTTCCGTAGTGGGCCACGAGATACGCAACCCGCTGGCCGTCATTAACAACTCCATTTATTTCATCAGGACCAAAACAAATGCCCAGGCCAATCCGGAGCCTAAGGTTATAAAACACATAGCCATCATAGAGTCGGAAATCAGACAGGCGAACGGCATCATAGACGAGATTTTGGGCTTCGCCCGCACTAGGGAGCTGAACCCCAGGCTGGTGCGCCTGAATTCCTACCTGGAAGACCTCACTATGTCTTTCCCTGTGCCGCCGCACGTGGAACTTGTAAAGAATTTCGCATCGGAAAACCCTACGGTGAACATAGACGCCGACGAGATGACGCAGGCCCTCCGGAACCTGATAAAGAACGGCATAGAAGTGATGCCGGAGCGCGGCAAGATGTTCGTGCGCAGCGAGATGGTGGACCCCGGCACGGTGCGCATAGACGTGGAGGATACCGGCCAGGGCATACCGAAGGAGACGCTGGAAAAGATCTTCGCGCCGTTCTTTACCACCAAGGCGCGCGGCACGGGCCTGGGTCTTGCCGTGGTGAAGAAAGTGGCGGACCGCCACAAGGGCCGCGTGGAGGCGACCAGCGTAGTGGGCCAGGGCACCTGCTTCAGATTTTTTATCCCGGTAGTGCAGAACCCGCCGCCGGCGCCGCGCTAAGGCTCTGTGTCCCTGGCGCTGTATTCCAGTTTCCCAACCTTCCAAATTCTTTTCGCTTGTCCGCCGTACATAAATTAAGTATAAATGTAAAGGGAGTGCAGCCCATTCCGCCGTGCCCTTATACTATGGAAAGTAAAATTTTAGTGGTTGATGACGACGCCCACCTGCGCGAGACCTTGCGCGACCTCCTGGAGATGGAGGGGTATAAGGTTTTTGAGGCCAGCTCCGGCGCCGAGGCCATGAAGATGGTGGTCTCGGATTTCTTTCATGTCATCCTGATGGACTTCAATCTGACCGACAAGACCGGCATAGAGGTCATAAAGGATATCCGCAAACTCAATACCGACAGCCAGATATTGATGATGACCGCCCACGCGTCGCTTGACACCGCGGTGAGGGCCATACAGGAGTCGGTCTACGACTTTCTTATAAAACCCGTTGACTTCAATTACCTGCGCCGTTCCATCAAGAGAGCCGAGGAGAAGCTCTACCTGGAGCAGGAAAACAAGCGCCTCATAGACATGCTTAAGCACAACAATGAGGAGTTGGACCGCCTCAACGGCATGAAATCCAAGTTCATGTCCATGGCCTCGCACGACCTGTCCAATTCCCTGATGACGCTGCAGATAAGCTTTGAGATGCTGGCTGCCACGCTGAAACCCAACGACGACCAGAAGAAGAAGATGGATTTCATCAACACCAGTATCGCGCAGATTTCCCGCCTGATCGGGGATTTGGTGGACTGGGCCTCGATTGAACAGGGCAAGCTGCGCATGGAGAAAAACTATTTTGAGATGGACAAGATGGTGGTTGAGATGATAGTGGGCCCCAGGGCCCGCGCCCAGCAGAAAAATATTGAGGTGACGGCGGAGTGTTCCCCCGGCCTCAAAATGGTCTGCGCCGACAAGCGCCGCATAGGCCAGGTGCTGCTCAACCTGCTGGAGAACGGCATACGCCATACCCAGCGCGGCGGCAGGATAACCGTTTTTGTCACTCCGCTCGAGAACTCCGTCTGCGTTTCCGTAAAGGATACAGGGGAGGGTATAGACCCCGATGTGCTCCCAAAACTTTTCCAGAGTTTCTACCAGCCGGCCGGCGGCAAGTCGCCGCACGGGCGGCTGGGACTGGGCCTCTCTATCTCCAAGGAGATAGTGCAGAGCCATGAGGGTAAGATACTGGTGGAGAGCGAGGGTGTGGGCAAGGGATCCTCTTTCAAATTCACCATTCCCTTCGCCAAGGAGCCGCCCCCTGCGGATGCGCCGAAGGACAGGTAACTACGCTACATCTCTCAACCTGCAGTTACAAGGAGCAATAATATGGCTGTTCCAAAGAAGAATGTTACAGTGTTGATAGCGGACGATCAGACACTTTTCAGAGAGGGAATTAAAGACCTCCTGGAAGATGAAAAAGGCATAACCGTGGTGGGGGAGGCCTCAAACGGCCCCGAAGTGATCGCCATGGCCAGGAAGCTTAAGCCGGATGTTATCCTTATGGACATTAAGCTGCCGCAGATGGACGGCGTTTCCGCCACCCGCATCATACGCAAGGAATGTCCCAAGACCAATGTGCTCATCCTCTCCGGCTATGAAGACGAAGCCCATGTAACCGAAGCCATACAGGCCGGCGCTAACGGCTACCTGTCTAAAATGTTGCCCGCCTCCGAGCTGGTGCACGCGCTCAAGACTTTCAACAGCGAGGGCGTAATGATACCCCAGCCCATAATGGGTAAGCTGATACAGGGCCTGCGCCAGATGGGCATATCCGGTTACGACAGCGCCCCGGACGCGCTGACCGCCACCGAGATAAAAGTGATGGCCCTGCTGGGCAAGGGCAAGAGTAATAAGGAAATCGCCGCCGATCTGGGTTGCAGCGTGAAGACGATTAAGAACCACCTCAACAGCATCTTTCAAAAGCTGGGTGTGAACAACCGCACCGAAGCCGTGGTAAGGGCCATAGAAAAAGGCCTTATCTCCCCGGAAGACGGCAGGTAAAAACCGCACTTCCTAAAAGCGGCCGGTCCTGCAAAGGCCGGCCGCTTTGTCAATAATAAAGCAACAACGGTTGTGTACGCTATGTGCAGGCCTTGAAAGAGGCGTTTTCCGGTGGTATAACATATGTAGAAAGTAACTACTTAGGTAGATAGAATCCAGAATTCAGGAGTCAGAATGAAGATGCCAGCGACAAGATTTGAGGACCTGGCGG
>CAZYFL010000218.1:0-4401 GCA_964646805.1 uncultured Elusimicrobiaceae bacterium
CTTATGGGCGAGCCGGCGGAATAGTAAACGGTGGTTTTAAGTTCCTCACCCGCGGACAGATGCTGTATGCCGTGTACGGTGGAGCCGTGAACGAAGCGGCGCAGGCCGCGCGCTTTGTCGTCCTCAACGCGGTAAATTCCGTAGAAGTTGCGTAGTCCAAAAACCTGTGTTTCCCCGGAGAGCTTCAGGCCCAGCGCCAGCAGGCCGGCCAGGAGGGCGGTTGAGAATCCCATGGCGCGCAGGCCCAGCCCCCTCTCATGGTTTACGGCATAGGCCAGCGCCCCGATGAAGGCGACAAGGGCTATGTAGAGGTCGGCGAAGCCGAAAGAGAGCCGCAGCGCCCCTACAGGCGTGACGAGGGCAGTGCCGGCCACCCCGCCCAGCCCCATCATCAGGTAGTAGCGCGGCGCCAGCGCCGCCGAGCGTGGCCGGACGAGATAAAGTTCGCGGTGGGCTGCAATGCAGGCGAAGAACAGCGCCCAATTGAGCAGCGTAAGCAGTATTGTGGTAAGGGAACTTTCGAAGCGCCACAGAAGTCCGGCCAGCACGAACAGCAGCGAAAACAGGCATATTCGCAACGTGTTAACCCGCGGCTCCATACCCGAAAAGAGCACGGCGTAGGAGAGCAGGTAGACGGTTAGTGGTATCATCCAGGTAAGCGGCATGGAGGCCGTGACCGAGCTCTGATAGCTGGTGACAGCGGCAAGCAGCGCGGCGCTACCCGCCGGAAGTATAAACCAGAGGAAATACCGCGGTTTTTCACCGGCCGCAGCCGCATTGGCCGACGCGGGATTGCTATGCAATCCCAGTCGCATAGAGGCCGCGAAGAGCAGGGAGTAAATGACAAAAAATGCGCGCCAGAGCATGGCGGCGGAGGTCAGCGGCAGACCCGGTTCCAATAACAGGGAGTACGAGAGCATGCCGGCCAGGGAGCCCGCGTTGGACCAGGCGAAAACGCTGTAGGCGCTTCGCCCCGAGGCGTCTGAAAGCAGCTTGTGGCAAAGGGTGGTGGAGGCGGAGAGCAACAGGAACGGGAAAGCGATGAACAGGGTGAGCCTCCAGAGCAGATCTAAAACAGGGTTTCCGAAAGTCTGCGCCGGAAAGGAAGCCGGCATGAAGGCCAGCGCCGCCGCCAGCAGTACCAAATGGACGCGCAGCAGGATTTTGGGAGGGAAGCGCTCCGACAGGAGCAGCGCGTAGGCGTAGCCGGCGACTAGCACGAGTTGGTAGAAGAGCAGACAGACAGTCCAGACATAATAGCTGCCGCCGTAATGCGGCAGCACGGTCTGCCCGGCCAGGAGTTCCAGCTGGAAGAGAAGAAAAGAACCCAGGAAAGCGGCGGAGCAGAAAATTAAGTCCGGGGCTGTCAGCGGTTTGGAATCCTTGGACATTTCAGGTATCGTGGATTTCAGGTAACTAGGATTAAGGATTAAGGATTAAGGAATAAACTTAATCCTTACCGCTTAATCCTTACCCCTTAATCCTTACCACTTAATCCTTACTACTTCTTCTACAGCCGCCGGTCAGCAGTTTTTCAGCTTCCGCTGTGAGGTCGTTGAGCACGCCTTCAAGCTCTGTTGCTTTGGAGGGAATGTCATCGGTTTCGGCCACATAAAACGGCGCGCCGTAAACTGTCTGTATCCGGCCAAAGGGAAGCGGGAACTGGTACTTATCCCAGCTGCGCAGGATCTTCTTCTTTGAAAGAGCGCAGGCGCATGGGATCACGGGGATGCCGGTCTTTTGAGCCAGGTAGATGGCGCCGGGTTGCACCTTGAAGACGGGACCGTGCGGACCGTCGGGCGTGATAGCCAGGGAGGCTCCGCTCCGCGCGGCTTTGATAAGGGCGCGCAGTGAAAGGAAGCCTCCGGAGGTGGTGGATCCGCGCACGAAGGAAAAGCCGAAGCGCAGGAGTATGCGGGCCATGTATTCGCCATCCCTGCTTTTGCTTATCAGGCCGCAAAGGCCGCGATTGCGCTGCAGGTAGATCAGCAGGACTTCCTGCCTGTGCCAGATGGCGTAGATGCCGGGGCCGATAGGGAAGCCGTCTCCTTTTATGGAAATTCTGGAAGTGAGGGCTATGAAATGGACATAAAGCCAGGCGAGTGCGGAGAGCAGCGGGTGCAGCGGCGAATTTTCATAAAACAATTCGTTCATGGGGATATGGTGTGTGGCTTTGGGTATGGTTCCCTGTTTAAAGATTGGAAACAGTTTGCAAAAACTACCGGAAGGAGGTTTCGTTCTCGGCGCCGAGGACGGTGATGCCGGTTTCTTCGGCGGCTGTGAGGAACTCTTCCATTCCCAAAATAAGAGTTTTGCCGGCTTCTACTACCAGCGTACCGGCGCCGGCGCCGGCCATATTGCGCAGTGTGCGGGCCCCGGCTACGGGCAGGTCAAAGCGCATGTCCTGTTCAGGGCGGGCCACTTTAACCACGGTCATGGCGGGGCCTTTGCCGAGACGCTTTAATATCTCTCCCGCGCGTTTTATGCACTCGTCGGTTCCTTCCATTCCCTCGGCGGCCAATACGGCCTGGTCGCGAAGCACCACGGTGAGGCCTATGTCAAAAGCGGAGAGCGCTTTCGCGGCCTTCCAGCCGTATGCGGCTGTTTTTAAGGTAGCGGAATCCGGTTTTTTACCGGCCATGAGCCCGGGTTTTACCAGCAAATGTTCCAGCAGCGTTGCAGAACTTACTATCTCAATGCCGTCCCTGGCGAACTCTTCCGATAGGGCGCTGAAGATGGCTTTGGCTTTTTTGTCGCGCAGCCTGAAAAGGAGCCTGGCGCCGCGCAGATCCGGTATTATCCCGCCGAAAATGTTTACATGCGGCACAGCGCCGGCCAGCAGGGCTTTCTTTACGCCGCGTTCTTTAAGGTAGTTCAGCGGGCCGCCTATGTTGCCCAGTTTGAAGTATTTTATCTCAACTGCGTAGGCCTCTATGGCGCTGGGAGTGAGGCCATAGAGGCCTACGACATAGACCTCGCGGCCGGCTTTTTTAGCCTCTGCCGCGAACAGCAGCGGGAAAGTTCCTCCCCCGGCGATGAGCCCTATTTTTTCCCTCATCAGTCGTTTACCGTGGTTTCTTCCCGGGCGTTCCTGCGTGGGCGGGCTATGCCGCGCTTTGTGCCTTCGCAGAAGTCAAGTATAAGGGCGGCCTCCGGCGGCAGGTTTCCGGCGCGGAGCTTTGCTATGGCATCCTTCAGGAGCAGATTGCGGAAGAAAAGAGTCTTGAATACGTGCTTGACCGACTTTATGGTCTCGCTGGAAAAACCATTGCGCTTCATCCCGACCAGGTTCAGCCCGACGGGCCTGGCCCTGTCGCCCTGCGCTATCACATAGGGAATGATGTCCTGATTGGCCATGGCGCCGCCGGAGAGCATGGCTAACTTTCCTATGCGGGTGAACTGGTGTATGCCGGCCAGGCCCGAAATAAGCGCGCGGTCGCCTATCTGCACGTGGCCGGCCGCGGCCGCAGAATTCACCATTATTATGTTATCTCCCAGGCGGCAGTCGTGTCCCGCGTGCGAGTTTGCCATCAGCATGCAGCCGGAACCCATGGAAGTCAGGCTGGTGGCGTGGGAGCCGCGGTGCAGCGAGACGCCTTCGCGGATGATATTGGAGTCGCCCATGGTGAAGCGGGTGTGTTCGCCGCGGTAGGAATAGTCCTGCGGCGGCATACCGATGTAGGCGGCGCCGGTGAACTGGTTATTCCTGCCTATGGTGGAAAATTCTATTATGCAATGCGGCCCGACGTAAGTGCCGGAGCCTATCTGGACGTCGTCGCCTATTACGACGTAAGGGCCAATCTCCACGTCAGTGTCCAGCCTGGCATTGGAGTGAACTACCGCTGTGGGGTGTATCCTGGTCATACCTCTAATCTATCGCCGCTATAAACTCGGCCTCGGCTGCGGGCTCATTCCCCACGAAGGCCGTACCGCGCAGCTTGCCTGCTTTGGCTTTGAAACGGATTATCTCCACAAAAAGTTTAAGCACGTCTCCGGGCACCACCAGGCGGCGGAACCTGGCCTTATTTATGCCGGCTATATAAGCGAAGTGTCCGCGCATCTCCGGCAGGGACATCATCATGGAGGCGGCTGTCTGGGCCATGGCCTCAAGTATAAGTACGCCGGGCAGTATAGGCTTTGCGGGGAAATGCCCGTGGAAATAAAGTTCGTTGGCGGTGACGCACTTGGTACCCACGCAGGACTTGTTTTCCTCTATTATTTCCACCTTGTCCACCAGCAGAAAGGGATAGCGGTGAGGGATGATCGTAAGTATCTCCTCGCAGGAGATTACGCGTATGGGTTTGTAGTGGTGCGGTTTTATTTCAGTCATTAGATCGCTTCCTCTGAGTAACTACTCAGGTAGACAGAATTCAGGAGTCAGAATTCAGAATAGCCTGCCAA
>CAZYFL010000219.1:0-4390 GCA_964646805.1 uncultured Elusimicrobiaceae bacterium
TTATTGGCAGGCTATTCTGAATTCTGACTCCTGAATTCTGTCTACCTGAGTAGTTGCGAGTAAGAGAAGATAATATCAACTTTGCGCCCGCGGTTATTATAGAGAAAGGTTATCCCGGAGGCAAATATGGACATGGTAACTATCCTGAGGACGGCGGTGCAGGCGGGGTCAAGCGACATCCACATCAGCGTTAACAAGCCGCCCATGATGCGCCGCAACGGCGAAGTGGTGCCGGTGGCCGAGAGCCTGGCCCCGCTTACGGCCGACCAGACAAAAGCGCTTATCTACTCCACGCTTTACGACGAGCAGCGCGCGAAATTCGAAAAGGACTGGGAACTGGACTGCTCCTTCGCGGTCACCGGCGTGTCCCGTTTCCGCCTGAACGTGCTGATGGCCCGCAACGGAGTGGAGGCCGTGATGCGCGTTATCCCGTCAAAGATCCCCACTCCCGAGGAACTGGGCCTGCCGCCGGCCATAGTGGCTTTCTCCACCCTGCCCAAAGGGCTGGTGCTGGTGACGGGGCCCACCGGCTCGGGCAAGTCCACCACGCTGGCCGCCCTGATAAACCAGATCAATCAGAAACGCAAGGGCCACATCCTTACGGTGGAAGACCCTATAGAGTTCACCTATGAGGCCAATAACTGTGTGGTGCGCCAGCGCGAGATAGGCCAGCACACCCGCTCTTTCAACAACGCCCTGCGCGCCGCGCTGCGCGAGGATCCGAATGTGATACTGGTGGGTGAAATGCGGGATTTGGAAACTATACAACTGACAATAACGGCGGCTGAAACGGGTCACCTGACTTTCGCCACGCTGCACACACAGGACGCTCCTTCCACGGTGGACCGCATAATAGACGTTTTCCCGCCGCACCAGCAGACGCAGGTGCGGGTGCAGCTGGCAGCCTCGCTGCAGGGCGTGGTTTCCCAGATACTGCTGCCGCGCAAGGACGGGAAGGGCCGCGTGGCCGCGCGCGAGATCATGGTGATGACGCCGGCCATCTCCAACCTGATACGCGAGGGCAAGACGCACATGATTTACAGCGCCATAGAGACCGGCGCCAAGTACGCCATGATGTCCATGGACAGGGCTCTGGTAACGCTGGTGAAGCAGAACCTGGTGACTTTTGAGGTGGCGCTTGCGAAGGCCCACGATCAGGAATCATTTAAGAAACTGTGCGGATCAGGCGGCATATCAGGGGGAACGCAGTATGTCTGAAATAGAAAAGCTTAAAGAGATACCGCTTTTTCATGATTTCTCCGGCGCCATGCTGGAAGAATTCTCAGGTTACTTCAAGCATTCTAACTACAGAGGCGGGGATGTGATCTTCAGGGAAAAAACCATCGGCGACATTCTTTACATTATAGTATCCGGAGAGGTGGTTATTGAAAAGGCCATGGACACGGAGGGACGCGAGTTCAAAACGCTGGCTATCCTTGCAGGGGGCGACTTTTTCGGCGAAATGGCCGTGATAGAGGGGGCCGTGCGCTTCGCGCAGGCCCGCGCTTCCATGGACACCGCGCTTTACGAAGTGGACCGCCGGCATTTTTTCTCCTTTATAAAAGAACGCCCTGAGACGGGGATAAGCATCTTCAGCGGGATAATGCGCACTCTTTTCCGCCGCCTGCAGCATACCTCTAACGAACTTACCATGCTGTTCGACCTCAGCCGCCTGCTGCTGGCCCGGCATAAGTCCCCGGCGGAGTTCTTCTCCGCCGTCGTGGACGAGATGCGCATCTATCTTGAGGGTTCCTGGAACGTGAAGGCCTACATTTATAACATATATAACGCGGAGTACGAGGAGATTTACTCGCGAGGCTCGTTCCCCGGTGAGGGGGAACCCCGCGCCCTGCCCGTCAGGCCGGAAGGCGGCTGGCTGAACGACAGCGTCTACACGATGATCTGTTCCGCCGAAGGGAGGCCGCTGGCCTGCGCGGTGTTTGAGCGCCCGGAGAGGCTCTCGCCGGTGGAGAAAAACAGCCTCGCCGTCATATTTAATACAATATCCTCCATTGCGGGCTCCGCGATGATAAACATAGAGCATCAAGCGGAGACCGCCATGCTGGAAAAACTTAGGAATAGTAAGAACACCATATGATCACGCCAAAAAGCGGTTTTAAGAAAATAGCCGTAGCTGCGGCCTTCGCAGGGGATTCAAAGAAGGCCTGGCCCGTTACTATTTACGATCTGGCCGGCAAATCGCCGCTGGCGGACTACGCCGTGCTGCTGGCGGTGGAATCCGCGCCGCAGCTTGATGCCGTGGAGGAAGAGGTGCGGGTGCGGCTTAAGCATGAGGGCAGCTGCTGCCTTCACAGGGACGGGATGCGTTCCAGGAATTGGAAGGTGCTGGATTACGGCGGGGTGCTGGTGCATATCTACGACGGCAAAGCCGCCGGATTTTACGCCATAGACAAGATTTATGAAGGCTTTAAGACCGTGGAATGGGGAAAAAAACCGGAGCCGAAACCTGCCGTCAGGAAAACCGCTGAAAGACGCGCTATCCGGAAAAAGACGGCTAAAACAGCGAAACCGGCGAAGAAAGCCTCCAGGGTTAAAAAATCCAGTCCCGTAGCTAAGCCCATGAAGAAGACCGTTAAAAAAATACCGAAGAAGCAATGAAGCTCTCAACGCTTGAAGCCGTCCTGAAAAGCCGCGCGGCGGTTGCCTTTTCCCTGGACGAAGGCGCCATGGCAGGCTTTCACCTGGCCGCGCCTCCCCCGCACATAAGCGCCGACGTCTCTATCTCCTGGCCTATAGCCGGCGCAAAGCTGCTTAAGAGGCCGCCGCTCCAGATCGCCGAAGAGCTTAAGCCCGCCCTAGGCGCGGAATTCTACGCGCAGTCCGTGCCGCCGGGATTCGTTAACCTGAAATTCAGGGATGCCTTCCTTTTTGAGGCTTTGAAGGAGCTTGAGCGTCCTGATTGTTTCGCGCGGTCGGAATTCAAGGGCGAAAAAATAAACCTGGAGTTCGTATCGGCCAACCCGACGGGACCGATGCACCTGGCCAGCGGCCGCGGGGCCATGCTGGGCGACAGTCTCGCCCGTATCTTCAGGGCGCTGGGCGCTGAAGTCTTCACCGAATTTTACGTGAACAACGCGGGGAGGCAGGTGGAGTTGCTGGGGCTTTCATTGAAAGCCCGCCACGGGGGGAATGAAATCCCTGAAAACGGCTACCAGGGCGCCTACCTCAAAGATATGGCCGCTGCCCTGCCTGAAGAGGCCGCCGGCTGGACCGACGCGCAGTTTTCCGGATACGCTGTGAGCGAAATGCTGAAGCTGCACCGGGCCGACATGAAGGCTTTCGGGGTGGAATTTGACCGCTGGTTTCTGGAGTCGGAATTACACGATGCCGGCGCGCCGGCTAGGACTTTGGCGGCCCTTAAAGAGCGCGGAATGACATACGAGAAAGAGGGCGCCGTATGGCTGGGGACTTCCACGGTGCTGGAGTCCGACGACAAGGACAGGGTGCTGGTAAAATCCGACTGCCGCAACACCTACTTTCTTAACGATATAGCCTATCACCTAGATAAATTCAACAGAGGCTTTACCAGGATCATAGATATCTGGGGCGCGGATCATCACGGGCATGTGCCCAGAATGGAGGCTGCGGTAGCGGCGCTTGGCCGCGAAAAAGACAGCTTTAAGGTGATAATACACCAACAGGTCGCGCTGAAGCGGGGCGAAGAACTGGTGAAGATGTCCAAGCGCGCAGGGGATTTTATTCCCCTCAAGGAGTTGGTTGACCAGGTAGGCGCCGATGCCTGCAGGTTCTTTTTTGCCGCGCGCGGACCGCATACCCAGCTTACCTTTGACGTGGAGCTGGCTAAGAAGCAGAGCAATGACAATCCTGTGTTTTATGTGCAGTATGTGCATGCGCGCATAAGTTCCATCTTTGCGAACGCCCCGGAGAAGGGCGTGGACCCGGCGGCCGGTTTTGACGAGTCCAGGATTGTGATAAACGCTGAAGAACGCGCGCTGATGCTGAAGCTGCTGTGGCTGGAGAAGACCCTAGCCGACTGTGCGAGGGATTTTTCTCCCCACCACCTGACCACCTACCTGACGGAGCTGGCGGCAAGTTTCCATTCTTTCTACGACAAGTGCAAGGTGCTGGACCCTGAGAACAGGGAGACCTCGGCCTACAGGCTTTTCCTGCTGAAGCATGTGCGGGGTGTTATAGCGAAAGGTCTCGGCCTCCTGGGCGTGTCCGCGCCGGAGAGAATGTGATGGCCGGCTCTGGAAGGCAGTAGGTCTTAAAACGAATCCGGGCTGGGACTTATGGCCGATGGCGAACCGCTTTGATGTATGCTATGCTATTCTGATTAGGAACGGTAAAAACTAGTAACTACTCAGGTAGACAGTAGTCAGAATTCAGTAGTCAGGAGTAAGAAGTT
>CAZYFL010000220.1:0-4384 GCA_964646805.1 uncultured Elusimicrobiaceae bacterium
TCCTCATTCTGACTCCTGAATTCTGACTTCTGGCTACCTGAGCAGTTACAAAAAAGACGGGATTCTTAAACTTCTCTTACAGGCATTGCGGGATGGCGGCGTAGAACGCGGCGGCTTTCACCAGATCCCCGGCCGGCATATTCTCATTCACCGTATGGGCGTAAATCTCATTAGACGGCCCGAAGCCTATGGTCGGGATGCCCAGGCGGCCGGCGGTGGCCGTGCCGTTGGTGGAGAACACCCACTTATCCACCGCGGGGTTCCTGCCGAGGGCGATCCTGCCGGCTTCCACCCCGGCTTTTACCAGCTTATGTCCGGCGGGGAGCGCCCAGGTGGGAAAATATTTTTCCTGGCTGACCTTCAACCCCGTCCAAGCTACGGCATCGTACTGCAGCGCTTCCACCTTGCCGCCATACTTCTTCACGGAGGGCAGGCGCTGTATCCCGGCCATTGAGCTCTTGAGGGACTCGCCCAGGGTCAGGCGGCGGTCCAGGTAAATAGTGCATTCGTCGGGCACGGCGTTCAGGGACGGGGTTTTGCATTCTATACAGGTGACGGCCACGGTGCCCTTGCCCAGAAATTTATCTTTTTTAAGTTTCTTGTTCAGCCCGGTTATTTCTTTTATTATGGCGGACATTTTTACCACGGCGTTGTCGCCGCGCCCGGGGGCGGAGGCGTGGCAGGAGCGGCCCTTGACGACCACCTTCATCTCCATGCGGCCGCGGTGGCCGCGGTAGACGGCCAGATTGGTGGGCTCGGTTATTACCACATAGTCGGGGCGGATCTTTTCTTGGTTGATGAGGTGCAGGAGCGACAGGCCGTCGCAGTCCTCTTCCATCACGGAGCCGACCACCAGCAGGGTGTAGTCGCCCTTGAGCTTCAGGTCCTTTATTATTTTGCCGGCGTAGACCATGGAAGACATGGACAACTTCTGGTCGGTGGCGCCGCGGCCGTAGATGGTGTCATTCTTATAGAGTCCGGAGAATGGATCTATTTTCCAGGCCGTTTTATCGCCTATGCCGACGGTGTCTATGTGAGCGTCCAGCATTATTTTTTTCCGGCCGCGGCCGATGAAGCCGATGATATTGCCTATGCGGTCTATTTTCACTTTATCAAATCCGACTTTCAGCATCTCCTTCTTTATCAGGGCCACCAGTTTGCCCTCGTGGCAGGAGAAACTGGGGGTGCGAATAATGTTCCTGGCGAAAGCGACCATGTCTTTTTTGTATTTCTGCGCGGCCTGGCGTATGAGTTCAGCGTTGTTCATTTTCCCTCCGTTGCATCAGGGCCTGCCTGCCGACAGGCAGGCGGCCGTCAAACGGCCGGCTAAAATCTGTATACATTCTAATAAATTATCGGCCTGCAGGTTTTACTATAATCTAATCATGGGAACTTTATTCTTCTCCATTTTTTTTCTGCTCCCCTTTACCGCCTATGCCGCCAGGAAAAAACCGGAAGCGGCTATTGAAAAAAGGCCGCCCCCCGTCTATGCCGCCGCGCCGCCGGTCCTGACCCGGGACAGACCGGGTTTCTGTATAACCGGCGCCCGGTCCGGCAAAGACTTCCATAGCGAGGCGGCCTTCAAATCCATAGTCTGGAAAAGCGACGTGGTTTATGTGGGTGAAACCCACGGCGAGTCGCTGGACCATATGGCGCAATTAGAGGCGCTGAAGGCGATGAAAATCGCCCGCGGCTCCAAAATAGCCGTTGGATTTGAGATGCTGAACCAGGCGCTGCAGCCGGTATTGGACGAATATGCCGCCGGGAAACTGACCGAAGAAGAATTCCTGGTTAAAGCGGACTGGAAAACCGGACGGGCCTTTGACTTCGCTATGTACAAGCCCCTTTTTGACTTTATAATCACAAACAAACTGCGCGCTATAGCCCTGAACGTGCCCAGAAGCGTGGTGGGTAAAATATCCCGCAGCGGCCTTGAAAGCCTGACCCCGGAAGAAAGGCGGAGTCTGCCGGAAGAATTTAAAATAACGGAACACAAAAAGTACAACGAATACCTGAAGGAATCTTTCGCCGGCCACGGCAATTCCCCTCCGGCAAAAACATTTACATTTGAGAATTACCAGGCCTCGATGGCGGCCTGGAACGAGGGGATGGGCAGCCGCATAGCCGTCTTCCTGAATGAAAACCCCGGCTACGCCGTCCTGGTAATAACCGGCAACGGCCACGTCATCTACAACGCCGCCATCCCCGCTTCCGTAAAAACCCGGATAAAAGACGTACGGCAAGTCTCCTTTTATACCGCAAACGCGGCTAAATGCCCGGAGATACTGCCCAAAGAGCACAAAGATATGGCCAACTATATCTGGTACATAAACCACCCGCCCAAACCGGAGCCGGCGGTAACAATTTCAACGGCGACCGTGGGTTCTCCGCCTGCAGGTATTGTAAAAGCTGTTTATGCCGGAAATTAAGATTCTTTCTGAAGAAGTAGTCTCCAGGATCGCCGCCGGCGAAGTCATAGAACGCCCCGCCTCGGCGCTTAAGGAACTTATAGAAAATTCCCTGGATGCCGGCGCCTCCAGGATCGAGATAGAGATAAAAAAAGCGGGCCGCAGCCTCATCCGCGTACACGACGACGGACGCGGCATGGACCGCGAGGACCTGCGCTTGTCCCTGGGCCGCCACGCCACCAGTAAACTTAATGTTTTTGAAGATATTTATTCCCTGGCCACCTTCGGTTTCAGGGGAGAGGCTCTTTATTCCGTTTTTGCCGTCTCGCGCCTGAAAATTACCTCTTTTCGCGCCGGGGCCGACTCCGCTTTCTCCATTGAGGGCGAAGGAGGCAGGGTGATAGCGGAACTCCCCGCCCCGCCCGTGAAGGGCACCACTATTGAGGCTGCCGACCTGTTTTTTAACACACCAGCCCGCGCCAGGTTCATGAAGAGCGACGCCGCCGAGCGCGCCTGGCTCATAAAGACCGTTGAGGAGGCCTCGCTGGCCAACCTTGGCGTTTTCTTCAGGCTGGTGATAGACGGCGTGGAAACACTTTCGCTGCCCACCCTTCCCGGAGGCCTGTGGGAGAATCTCAAGAACCGCGCCGCCGCTATATTCGGCAAAAACATTTACAGCGGGCTGGCCAGGGTGGAAGGAAAAACCGCCGGTATGGCCGTCTACGGCCTGGTTTCCAGGCCAGACGCGCTGTCCGCCACTCGCGCGAACCAGCACTTCTTCGTGAACCGCCGCCCGGTGACCTCTATCCTGCTGCGCCAGGCCTTTTACAGGGGCTACGGCCACATGCTCACCGGCCGCCACCCCGCCTGCGCGTTGTTCGTGGAGCTGGATCCGGGCTCTTTTGACGCGAATATACACCCGCAGAAGCGCGATGTGAAATTTTCTTCCGAGAACGAAATTTTTAAGACCATTTCCAACACCATTCACGAAGAGCTGCTTTTAAGGCAGACCGCAACCGTAAATATGACGGGTCCGGCCGGCGAAAGTAAATTCGCCCCGCCCGATGTGCCGCTTTACCGCGAAGCCGCCGCTCCCTCGTCGCCCGCCGCAGAGACCGGTAGCCTTTTTGAGACCCCGGATCGTACGCAGGCTCCGATCGCTTCAGCCGCGCCGGATTGGCTCGGACAGGATTTGCTTTATGTCGGCCAACTGGTCAGGAGCTACCTGCTTTTTGAAAGCGCCGCGGGTCTGCTGGTTGTGGACCAGCACGCTGCGCAGGAGCGGGTGCTATTTGAAAAATACCTGGAAGAATTTTCAAAAGGCGCGATAAGGGTGCAACCGCTGCTGGTTCCCCTTGAAACGGAGCTTTCCCGCTCCCAGATGGAGACCGTGCTGAAATGGCGGGACTGGCTTACGACCGCTGGTTTCGAAATAGACCAGCGCGGCCCGGCAATCGCCCTGCTGCGCGCGGCGCCGGCGCTTTTCTACTTTACCCAAACGGCCTTCGCCGAATTTCTGAGCTACCTGTCGGAAGTTCTAGGCGAGCCTGAAAAGGCCGCCGAAGACATGAAGCGGAACATCATAGCCACTATGGCCTGCAAAAAGTCCATAAAAGCCCGCGATTTTGTGAAACCGCAGGAGGCCCTGCGGCTGATGGAAGAATTAAGGAAGACCAAAGACAGCTACCACTGCCCCCACGGCCGCCCCACCCTGTTCCACCTGTCCGGCTCAGACATAGCCCGCCGCTTCCAGCGTTCCAGCGCGCTCTAAGAATAAGAGAAATAGGGGACGTTGCTTAAACGCTTAAATGTTGTAGAATTAGGGGTATGCTGAGACAAGTTCGAATTGATAATGAAGGAACTTAAAATAAGTTCCGGCGTTGCTTCATATCTGACGCGTAAGGGCAGGGAAATAGCGAAGAAAGGTAACTACTCAGGTAGACAGTAGTCAGAATTCAGTAGTCAGGAGTAAGAAG
>CAZYFL010000221.1:0-4356 GCA_964646805.1 uncultured Elusimicrobiaceae bacterium
CCGCCATCCTCATTCTGACTCCTGAATTCTGACTTCCGGCTACCTGAGTAGTTACCTTTTAGGCGGATCAGGTTGTCACCTTTTAGCCGACTGAAGTTTTACGGCTTGCCCTTAAAACTTTTGGATATTTTTTCAAAAACGGGCAGGTTGGCTATGAAGGCAGTCTTCTGCGCGCTGAAATGCAGCACATAGAAGCCTTCTTTGGCCGGCAGCACATAAAGTTTCTCTTTCAACCGTACGCTCTCGTCCGATTTGCTTTTGGGGTACAGTGAAACCAGCCTCTCGCGGGACAGCTCAAAACCTTTGCGTCCGGCCAAAGTTATGTTTTTAGCCGATTCAAAAATCTCGCGTTTGTTTTTTGTTTCCCCGGCCACGTTCCTGGAGTTGCGCTTCACAAAATCTTCGTAGCCGTTGAAGTCTTCGTTATCTTTGGCGTAATAAGAGACAAAAACCGAGATGGGCGTTTTTTCGGCTTTTGGGGCCAGCAGCTGGATCTCGTAAATCCTGTACTCCTCGTCCTTGTCCTTGTCGCGCTCCAGCGTCCAGCCGTCCGGTACGCTGCAGGAGAAATAATCATTGTCCATGTAGTAATTCTTAAACTGAACGCCGCTGGTTTTGGCCTGCGCAGCGAGGCAGACAGCGGCGGCCATAAGGGCAAGCGTAGCTGCGATCAGGATCAGGTTCTTCATACCGATTCGGGCGCGCCGTTTTTAGGCGCCGCGCCCGCCTCCAGAGATTTAAGAGCTTTGCGGCCTTCCCTGTCCGAGGCGCTGTAGCGGCTCTTGTAGGCGCCCAGCCTGGAAAGGTCTCCCTGTATTTGAACAAGAGCGGCGGCCTGTATGTCACCGACGGAGTCGGCCAGCTCCTCGGGCGACATCTCCAGCGCTTCCTCCAGACTGAGGCCGGTAACCTCTATGGCGGCCTTCCCTGCGGCGGGCAGGGCCGCGCGGCGGTACAACTCTTCTGTAACAGCGCCCAGCGCCTGCGAAGCGGCCGCATCCAGCGAGGGCAGGCCGGAGAAGTAGCGCTGGCGCACCGTGGAGGCAAATTTTTTGGAACCGCTTAATTCAAATTCGGTGCCGATTTCAAGCGTCTTGAAGGCATAAGAGGAGAAATCCCTGCTTGAGGTGAGTATGCGTCCGTATTCAGGGTCTTTACGCATCTTCTCCGTAGTGTAAAGCCCTTCCAGCGACATGGCCTCTATTTCGTCTTCCTGCACATGCGGCTTATACACTCCCCGCTTCGCGGCCCAGTCGGTCTGCGCCTTGTGGGCGGCCTCGTAAACCACCGCCGGAGACATGTATTTGGCGATCCCGGCCACCTGCGAAGGGCTGGTCATCAGCGAGGCGGAGGTATAGCCCTTAAGGCGCATGTATTGCTGTATGGTTTCGGAGTCCAGTATTACGGAGCCGGAGGCCGCATCGTAGCGGGAATAGCCCCCGCTCAGGGGCGCCACGGTTATCTTCAACCCGCCGGGGAAGGCGGACAGAGCCTTGTCGCCGGCCTTTGTGCCGGCCAGCTCTTTGGCTGCGGCGATATTGAGCATGCCGCCCAGGAGTTCGCGGTGCTGCGTAAGCAGTATCTCCTGCGGCAGTGTGCCGCGGGCCGCGTTTATTCTGGCCTTCAGATCCGGGCTCACGTTCACGTAGCTGTTGTCGAAAAAATTACCCAGCAGGTAGGCCTGTTCGGTGAAAGTCTTGCCGGAAAGCTGCGCCAGCTGCGCGGGCGAAAGCGCGTCGGACTTTATAACGGCCCGCACCGCCGCATCCACCTCCACCTCGTTTTTGGCTGTAGCCAGCCTCTCGTCGCTGTAAACGAGGAACTGCGGATCAGCTTTGATCATCTTCTCTATAACCGCATCGCGCTCGCGTATCACCATGGCCTCCCAGGCCGTTTTGGTGATGGTTACGGCCTGGCCGGAGCGCATGTTGGCATAACCCCAGCTTAAAGAGCGGGTATCGGCCATAGCGCCGAAAACCACCTCCCACTGTCTTATGGCTTTTTTGATAACAATTTTTTTAGCCGCCGGGTACGCGGGCTGGTATCTGGCCAGCCAGGTAAAAAGCTTCTCCGGCTCCGGGCCTATGCCCATTTTAGACAGGGGCCTGTCTATGTCTATCCGTATTGAAAGCGCTTGGTTGAGCCGGTTTGCCGAATCTTCCCAGGGCAGGGCCAGCAGGTCTTTAAGGTCATTCAGAGCCTCGGCCTTGCTCAACAACGCGGCGTATTTCTGCGCATCGGCCCCGGCTAGCTCGCGTACTTCGCCATCCCTTAGGAAGGCGGTGGCGGCGACAGGGTCCCCGTCTGGAATGGCGGTTTCATAGGCGGCCAGGCGTTCAGGAGCGGCCGCGAGGGCATCCAGGCCGCAAACGAGCAACCCAGCCGCTACGGCGGCTATGCGCAGTATTCTGGCGGCCCCGGAAGTCATATCACTTAAGCCTCTCCCTCATCATATCCAGCAGAAAATCGTCCCACAGTGAAGCGCCCGTGAAGGCCAGCTTCTCGTAGTTGGCCGAATTGTACTGCAACCCGGGTATATATATGGCCAGGCCACGAGCCTGGGTGTAGGGCATGCGCTCAACCGGTTTGGCCACGTTGTGTATTATCAGGCGGGACGAGAGATAATCCCTTAAAGCCGCGCCGGCATCTTTAACCGGCTGGCTGGCCGGCAGGCTGGCCTCCACTCTTTCAAGATAATCAAAAAGGTCTTTTGATTCCCTCTGGGAAAAATGGGAGGTTGCAGCCACAAGAGAAGCGTCCGAAGCGGCCGTGAAAGCCTGTCGATCCGCTTTTACCGCCATTACCCAGTTGTTCAGCGCCCCCACGAAGCCGGGCAGAGCCGAAGTCCTCAACGCCGAAAGCGTGGCGTCTGCTCTATAGCTGGCTCCATAGGCGTCAACCATTACCCGGCCAAGCGCCTCCGCGTCCATGCCGGCGTCGGCCGAGAGCTGGCTCAGCAGGGCGGTGTAGGGGTAGCCGTTGTCGGCAATTTCATCTTCCGATCCCACTATAACCTCGGCGGAGTCCTTGAATTCATAAGCCACGCCGGCCATCTGCATAAAGCAGGCATCGGTGGCGAAAACGTCTATTTTGCGGCCCAAGTCTCGCTTTATCTGCTCTAGCGCCTTACCCAACTGGTCCACTTCCATGTGGTTCTTGCTGACATCGTCATAAGATATGCCCAGGCTACCCTTACTATGACCCCAGAGTATTACGGCGGTTTTTTTAGCGGGGAACCTCCGTATGCCGCGCTTCACGAAGCGCACCAGGCTGGCCTCGCTCCCCATATCGGCATCATTATTGGAGGTATAGATGACGGGGGAGGTTATCTTTGAAGCATCCGCGTCACGGGTTACATAGATAGTCTTTGAACCACGCTGGAACTGCAGGTTGCGACCGGAAGGGTTGTTTATACCGAGTATGCCGTATTCCACCACCACGGCCATACGATCGGAGGAGCCTACCGCCTCCATCTCATTTATGTCGTTATCTGCAAATCCCCGTATGCCAAGATCGTTCACTCCGTTTATAAAAACCAGCACAAGCCACTCGCGTTCTACGGCTGCAGGGGCGGCCTGCGGCACAGCGTCAACCGGGGTGGGAGCAGGTGCCTCAGGGGGAACTGCGGGGCGGGGCAGGGCCGACATCAGCCCGCCAACATCCTGGGCTTTTAAGCCCAGGGTCATGGCGGCCGCTACCGCTAAAGTTAAGAACGCCCTTTTCATATTCGCCTCTGTAATATTCTTGCTTATAGTTTGACTTTTATCAAAGGTCTTAAGCCCCAAAGGCCAATAGGTCTTTAGTCTGAAAACTGTAACTCAGCTCCCTCTGTGTTAACCGGGCGGCGGAGGGGGTTATCGACGGCTCTCCTTTACATTATTGGGGAAATACCTTGACTTGTCAAGGCCTGGATGAGAGTTCAAAGCGCGCATTCCCACAGTTTTTGTTGACAATCGGGCCGACAGCCGTTGCTATTTAGCGACGGCAGACGGCAGACGTAATAAATTTTTCACCAAGTTGTACATACGGATTTTTCTTTCCGCCCGCCTTTGGCGGGCATCAAACGAAAACTGCACCCGAGGGGAGGATTCAGGATTGTAAGATTACGGATTTCAGATTATTTTCTCCTACCGCAGCGGAACCCGACGGCCGGGGCCACGGTGGACGGGGCGTCGCTCGCGTTGAAGGCGAACACCCCATCGTTCGCGCCGTTGCCCCAGGCGCCGCCCCGGATCACCGCCCTGGCAGCACCTACGCCGTCATAAAACCAGTAGTAATCGTTACCATAGGCATTAGCTGAAGCGCCTACAGAAGTCGGTATCCCTGTGGCAAAATCATAGCCTGTAACATAGTTCG